>CAZTDM010000062.1:0-4844 GCA_964611795.1 Candidatus Woesearchaeota archaeon | reverse complement strand
TCTTTATATAATCAAAATCTATTGCAAATATATGACTAAAGAAGAAATTATACCTTATGTTTATAAGACACTTAGATCTGATGGAACACTAAAAATCCATTCGGATCTATTAATGTATACATTTAGAAGGCAAAATTTTGAGTCTTGCCACAATAGCATAGAAGACTTGGCTAAAGAAGTTAGTTCGTTTTATAAAAGCAACATCAATGTAGAAGGAAGTAAATTTCTAAGATTTAGAAACTATGATCCTAGTGAAGTTTATATGATAATGGGAGATCATGGTCAATTGGAAATTGAATTGAGAGAGTCACTTGACAAAGAAGAATTTGACTCATTAATTCGAGAAATACAAAGATTTACTTAACATCCATAGCTGAAAGGACTTGGGGCAATTCAAATACACCATACTCGCCGCTTATATGGCCTTTTCTTCCCACGTTATAAAATCTAGCATTAAGTTCTTTCTTAAGAAGATCTATATCTTTTTTGTAAGAATAAGGGTCTGTAGTTGAATGGATGATGCTGAAGCTTTCACAATGCTCTCTAACCATTGATAAATCGATCTTTCTTTCAACCCAAGGCTTTGCAACCTCATCCTCACCCTCTTCTAAATTTTTTATATTCAACCAGGGTGCAACTAGGACTGTATGTTTTATTCTGCCTTTAATATTTTCTAGAAATCTTAGGATTGCCTGGCAACCAATACTATGGCCAACCATATAAACCTCGTCTTTAAGATCTACTGTATTGTTTAACTCTCCAATCCAGGCTTCTATAGTAGGATGATCGGGATTTGGCATGGAAGGGATATTTACTTTAAAATTTCTTTTTTCTAATTCAGACTTAAGCCAAGGAAACCAGCTTTCATTTGCATTTCCACCCCAGCCATAAATAATATATGCTGTTTTCATTATGCTCTTCTCTTCTTGCCAAACTCTTCATAGAATAATGTGTTTGCTAAGGGAATCCTGCCTATCTTGACTGATTTTTCATCAGGATAGCCCAGAGTAAGCATGATTACAGGTTCAAAATGGTCTGGGAGCTTTAGCAGTTTGCTTACTGCTTCTTTGTCAAATATTCCTATGTAGCATGTTCCAAGCCCATGAGATGTGGCTTTAAGCATTATGCTGTTTGCTGCTATAGTACAGTTTTGTAATGACAATTCTTTATATCTCTCTTCATAAAGTGTTTTTATATTAGAGTAATCTGCACATACGACTATTATTGCAGAAGCAGTCTGCATCCACATCTGTTTTAGGCTTGCAATTGCCAGTTGCCTTTTTTTATCGTCTTTTGTGACTATTATAAAACGTGAATTCTGGACATTGCCAGATGAAGGAGAATGAGTTGTAGCATTCAATATATCTGATAATATGCTCCAAGTGACTTTTTTATCAGAATACTGGCGGATAGAGCGCCTGTTTTCTAATGCTTTATCAAGATCCATACCAAAACTTTTAAATTACATGGATATTTATAACTTTCCATGGACTATGCTGAGCTTTGTAATTATTATCAAAAGTTAGATTCTACAACAAAGAGATTGGAAAAGACAAGCATTCTTGTTGAGTTGCTGAAGAAGACTTCTGTAGAAGATCTGAAATCTGTAATATATTTGTTGCATGGAACTGTTTTCCCAGAGTGGGACCCTAGAAAGCTTGGAGTAAGCTCCCAGATAATAATCAAGGCATTAGTTACATCTATGGGTGTTGGCAAGGAAGAAGTTGTCAATCTCTGGAAGAAACTTGGAGATCTAGGATTGGCTGCTGAAGAGCTGGATAAGAAGAAAAAACAGAAGATACTGCATAGCGAGAAGTTAACGGTCAAGAAAGTATTTACAAACATAGAAAGACTTGCAACACTAGAAGGGAAAGGAACTGTCGGTAATAAGGTACAGCTGCTTGCTGAACTGTTGGGAAATGCTAATTCTATAGAATCTAGGTATGTTGTTAGGACTGTACTTGGAAATCTGAGAGTTGGAGTTGCTGAAGGTATTGTGAGGGATGCAATTTCACACGCATATAATAAGGAGGTAAAAGAGATTGAAGAGGCATTTAACTTATTGCTTGATTATGTTGAAGTTGCTGTATTGGCTAAAGAAAATAAGCTGCACAATATAGAGCTGAGGGCAGGAAGACCGATAAACATGATGCTGGCTGTGCCAGCAGTAGATGTAAGTGAAGCTTTTGAGATCACTGGAAAGCCTGCTCAATTTGAATACAAATTAGATGGATTTAGATTACAGATACATAAGAATGACGGAATAAGACTGTTCACGAGAAGATTTGAAGAAGTAAGCAACCAATTCCCAGATGTAATTGAATTTGTAAAGAAACATGTTGATGGTATAAGCTTTATTATTGATTGTGAGGCTGTTGGAATAGATAAAAAGACTGGAAGGTATTTGCCATTCCAAAGTATAGGGCAGAGAATAAGAAGAAAATATGATATAGGGGAAATGTCAAAGAATTTTCCTGTTGAATTGAACTTATTTGACATAATCTACTACAATGGAGAAAACTTGTTTTCCAAAACTCTGGAAGAAAGAAGAAAATTATTGGAAAAGATTGTTAAGCAAGAAAAAGGAAAAATAATATTGACTAAGAAATTGATTACTGATAATGAGAAAGAAGCGAACGATTTCTTTAAACAAGCATTAGCTGCTGGTGTAGAGGGATTGATGGGAAAGAATCTAAAAGGAGAATATAGGCCAGGTAGGTATGTCGGAGGGTGGGTAAAGCTAAAGAAAATCCTTGAACCTTTGGATTTGGTAATTGTTAAAGCTGAATGGGGGGAGGGAAAGAGGGCAAGTTTCTTGAGCAGCTATACTGTTGCCTGCAGAAATGGCAGCAAATTAGAAGAGCTTGGAAAAGTCAGCACTGGAATGAAAGAAAAATCAGAAGGTTTGACTTTTGATGAGATGACTAAGATGCTTAAACCTTTAATAACTAAGGGTCATGGAAGGGAAGTAACTGTCAAGCCAGAGATTGTTGTTGAGATAGGCTATCAAGAAATACAAAAAAGTACTAATTATTCATCTGGATTTTCATTAAGGTTCCCTAGAGTATTAAGATTAAGAACAGATGAGAAAACTGTCAAGCAAATTAATACACTGCAAGATGTTAAAAAGATTTTTGAGGGACAGTTAGGTAAGAAAAAACAAGGAAAATTCAATCTGCATTAACCCTTTTGAAAAAAGCGTTAACGGAAAACAAAATTAAAAATAAAAATTAGATGATATACAATAATAATCTTTATATATAGCATAGTTGTTATCATCTTGTAGTCTAAGTCATTATATAGTAGAGAAACAGATTAGATATTAATGGTTATAAAAAAGATGGTGAACCTAAGGAGGGTTATGAGAGGATGATTGTCAAAGAAGAATTTTTAAACAAGTTGAGACAGTTTTTTGGACTGAACCTATATGAGGTCAGGATTTGGACAGCATTGCTTTCTCGTGGAGTATCTACTGCTGGTGAATTGAGCGATATTGGTAATGTTCCTAGATCAAGAGCATATGATGTTCTTGAAAGCCTGGAGAAAAAAGGCTTTGTTGTTATGAAACTTGGTAAGCCAATCAAGTACATGGCTGTTGAACCAGGTGAGGTTGTTGATAGAGTAAAGAAGTTGCTGAAGGAAGAAGCAGATGATCATATTAAAAGATTGGAA
This sequence comes from Candidatus Woesearchaeota archaeon, assembly GCA_964611795.1. Lineage (GTDB taxonomy): Archaea > Nanobdellota > Nanobdellia > SCGC-AAA011-G17 > CAZSRE01. Next base: position 1,172 of record CAZTDM010000062.1, on the reverse strand, counting down.
GATTTAAAAGCTACTGATGTGCTTGAGGAGTTGAATTCTCTGCACAAGCAAGGGATTGAATTTATTGAGGTTAGTGATTTATCAGGAGCAATAAAAGGAAGACATAATCTGTATACTCATCTTGAACTAATGATTAGAAATGCTGAGAAGAATGTTACTATAGTTACGACAAGCAAAGGACTTATGAGGAAAGTAGAGTCTATGAAGCCTGAGCTTGAGAAACTTTCTAAGAAAGGAGTAAAGATAAGAATAGCTACCCAGATAACTAAGGAAAATGCTTCTATAGTTAAGGAAGCTATGAAGTTTGCTGAGGTAAGGAATCTTGAGAAGTTCAATGCAAGATTCTGTATCATTGATAACAAAGAGCTGTTGCTCATGGTAATGCATGATGAAGAGACTCATCCAACTTATGATGTTGGGATATGGATGAATACACCTTATTTTGCTGGTGCACTAGTTGACATGTTCAATCAGACGTGGAATGGCTTAGAAACTGCTGATAAACTTTTAGGAAAAGTTTAATCAAAATGGTTGAGAAGGTTAAATAACCTTTCTTAGAACCCTTTAGAAAAGCGTTCACGGAAAAACGTTAACAAAAGAAATTGCCTTTGGTTCTGATATATCCTTTTTTATTTCACTATAAACTCTAGTTAGCATTTCACTTCTTCTTTTTATTTCTTGAGATGGAAGCTGCTTTAAATTAGCTGCTTTTGTTCCTTGTCTTGCTGAGAACTTGCTTATGTTTACTACTTCTGGCTTTGTTTCTTGGATTAACTTTATAGTTTGTTGGAAATCTTCTTCAGTTTCTAAAGGATATCCAGCTATGATATCTGTTGAGATTGATATATCTGGAAAGTTTTTTCTGAATTCTGTTACAATCTTCTTGAATTCTTGCACTGTATGAACCCTGCGCATTTCTCTTACAACCTTTTCAGATCCAGATTGGACAGGAATATGAATAAATTTCATTATCTTATCTGATTTGTATGCTTCGATTAATCCTGGAAGAATCTTGATAATATGCCATGGGTTTGCCATACCTATTCTTATTTTATAATTGCCTGGAACTGTAACTAGTTCATTAAGTAATTCTGGAAGATTAGTGCCAATATCTAAGCCATAGCATCCTGTGTCTTGTCCAGTGAGATAAATTTTCTTGCAGCCCTCTTTTA
>CAZTDM010000061.1:0-4849 GCA_964611795.1 Candidatus Woesearchaeota archaeon | reverse complement strand
TAGCTTTTAATGGCTTTTAATGGTTTTTGATTAAACTTTTTTAAAAGTTTATTAGAAAAGTTTATTAACAAACTAGGATTCACTATGCCTATGGGAAAATTTATCATAACATTAATGATCCTATCAATTTTGTTCATAGCAGGCTGCAACAATTATCCAGCCACAGGAAAGTCAGTTACTAATACAATACCTGCAACTTCAACAGCAGCGTCTTCTATACCAAAAGAAGTAACGACTGTTTTTAGCACTAATCCAGATACATGCCCTAAGCAATTCTTAAGAAAGCAGATTAATCCAGATGGAAGCGTGAGAGAATACTGTCTTCCTCCAGAGTACTTTAATTTGAAATCATGTAATGTAGACAGAGACTGCACCGAAGCAGAAACATGCATAAATGGTTACTGCATAATACATGACGAAGATGTAATAGTTTAAACAAAAGCTTTATTAACAAATTAATTGCTTATCTTGATATGAAAAAATTACTAATATTATTGCTTGTATCAGCAGCTTTCATCTCAGGATGTAAATCCTTCTTAAACCCACAACAGCCTTCTTCATCTATAGCAACTACTACAATTGCAAATGACGTTGCAAATTGCCAGCCAGAGTTCCTAAGAAAACAGATTAATCCTGATGGAAGCGTAAGAGAATACTGCCTTCCTGCAGATTATTTCAAGTTAAAGCCATGTTCCAATAATGATGATTGCAGCTCAGCAGAATACTGTGACTCAAAAGGATATTGCCAGGGGCTTGAGTAAATGATAGACTACATTGAAGCATTCAAGCGTCCATTTTCTGATTTACAGAAATATGCCATAGGAGTTCTGCTATACATCCTTCCAATCGTAAGCCTGTTTTCTCTTGGATATGTGATAGAATCTGCTAAGCTATCAATCCGCAGAAAGAACGAGCTTCCAGAATGGAAAGACTTCGGCAATCTCTTCCTAACAGGATTATTAACTTTCATAATAACATTCATCTACTTTATACCATTGTTTATAATTTTGTTAATTGGTTTAGGTGCTAAATCATTTTTCCAGAACTTTACATACCTGGCCACAACGCAGGATATGCTGGACATAAAGACAGTATTTTCTGATATTGGTCCATTAGTCTTCCTGCTGGTTTTTCTTGCTATCCTTGCGGCCTACTTGTTCCCGGCAGCAGTTCTTATATTTGCAGATACAAAGAAATTCGGCCATGCATTCAATCTTGGCAGGGTGTTTGAGGTAGCGTTTAGCAGAGAATACCCAGGCCCTTGGTTTATTGGAATGTTGATAATGGTCATACTAGGCACAATACTAGGCAGAATTCCATATCTAGGCCCTGCTGTATCTTCTTTTACAGGAGGAATGATATTCTATACAATACTTGGCCAGACTTATTCTGTTATAAGGAATAAATTATAATCAATCCTTAAGCTCATCAACTAGTTTTTTAACAGATAATAATCTCTCTTTTCCAGTCTGCATGTCTCTCAGCTTTACCTTATTCTTTGAAAGCTCTTTCTTTCCGGCAAATACGACATATTTAATGCCAAGCCGGTTTGCATAATCTAAATTTTTGCTAACTCCCCTGTTCATTATATCAATATCTGTATTTATCCCAGAAGATCTAAGCTTCTTCACAATCTCCAAGCATTTTTTCTCGGTATTTATTGGTATGATAAAGACCTTGGTGTCTGTCTTTTTTCCTTCTTTATTTATAATATCAAGCAGTATATCAACTCCAAAAGATATTCCAACAGCAGGATATTGCTGCTTGCCTCCAACAAATACTCCTATCATGTTGTCATATCTTCCTCCAGCAGCCATGCTGGAGTTGATAGCAGGAGAGAAAGCCTCGAAAACATTGCCGGTGTAATATTCTAATCCCCTTGCTAAAGACAATGTTATCTTTACTCTTTTATCTTTTACATATCCAAGAAGCATCTCAATTTCCTTTACTCCATTATTCTCTCCAAGCATCTTTTTAGCTTTTGAAAGTATCTCCTTGTTATTCCCTTCAGCAGTTATTATAGAAAACAGCTTATTTATCTTGTCATCATTCAATCCTCTCCCCTTCAACTCTTTCTTTACTTCTTCTATTCCAATCTTCTCAAGCTTATCAATCGCAATTATGACATCTTTCTTATTGTCTATTCCAAGATAGCCTAGTATGCTGTCGATTAAAGTCCTGTTATTTACTCTTATCTCTGCCTTTATCTTTAGCCTCTCAAAAACATCAAGAGCTAGCTTAACACATTCAGCATCTGCTAATATGCTGCTGCTTCCAACTATATCAACATCTGCCTGAGTGAACTCTCTGTATCTTCCAGTCTTTACAGGCCCATCTCTAAACACTTGTTCTATTCTGTAAGCTTTTAATGGTAATTTTACGCTAGGGTTGCTGGCTGTATATATTGCTAAAGGCACAGTTAAGTCATATCTTAATGCAAGCTCCCTTCCTCCCTGGTCTATGAGTTTAAATGTTTCTTTAAGAATTTCCGAACCGCCTGCATACTTGGCAGTAATAGCATCGTATCTCTCTAATGTAGGGCTTTCAATTGGATAGAATCCGTAAATCTTGAATACGCTCCTTATAGTATCAATAATCTTTTCTTTTGTTAATGCTTCCACTGGATTAAGATCTCGAGTGCCCTTTGCTCTATTTATCATATTTCCCTCCATTTTTGCAAGCTTTTTTCTAAAAAGCTTAGGGCGGTATAGGAGAATCGAACTCCTGTCCCAGGCTTTCTGCTAAATATAACCACAGGCCTGAATTCTACCATTGAACTAATACCGCCATCTTTAGAAGGAAAATTTGCAGAAAACTGATTACTTAAAACTATAGGATTCTCAATTTTTGATGAACCTTTTTCCCAAAAAGATTCCATGAAGGCAATCAGCTCTGTTCATAGTAATATAACTCCTGAAGTATATATATAAGCTTTTCGTTATCCTTGCTCAATCTGGTCCATTCTAAAAAGCAAGCTATCAAGAGAAGATTGCTCCCTGATCCTAAAACCAAATTCTTTAAGCCAATCATCTACCTTTCCATGTAGCTCACTAGACGCTCTTATATGGCCATTATCAAAGTAGACACTGACTTTTCTTAAATGTCTATTCCTATCATCTAACAGGCTTAGGCTGACCTTAGCTAAACTTCTTCCCACAACAGTATCTACTCCCAAATCAATCTCTTCTCCTAGAATCTTTATTGAGTAAGTCCTGTCTACATCAAACATTCTATGTTCAATCTCTCCTGCAGCAGATATATAGTCTCTGAACCCTCCATTATTAATAATCTTTCTGAACATATGATGGTTGAGAACAAAATAAAGCTGCTCCTTGTCCATCTTAAGATTGTCCCAGTTCTTCAGAACAAAATTATAAATGCCCCTCGGGCTAGAATCTTTATAAAATCTTAATCTTTCTACAACATCAACAATCATGCTTTCAGGCATTGCCATTCATAAAAATAAACTAGCAATCTTTATAACTTTTGTCTTTTTCAAGAACTCTCTTTAAATGATTATACAAATCCAAACTTCTCAAGCAGTTTAGAGAATATCCCCTTTCTTAATATTTGATCTGGCTGTTCTCCGAAGTCCATCCCAAGCATGCCTGCAGCCAGCTGTTTATAGCCTATGGCAGCAGAAGACTTAGGAGCATAATTTACAACAATATCTCGCTTAATCAAAGCCTTTCTAACATTCTCATCCTCAGGCACGATTCCTATTACAGGAGTCTCTGTCAATACTTCTATGTTCCTTACACTCATATCCCCATGATTTTCCTTAGTTCTTGTCAGTAATATTCCTCTTACAGGAATCTTCAGTTCCTCAGCAAGTCTAGCAGTCTTCAAAGCATCTGTCACAGCAGGCAGCTCTGGATTAGTTACAATCAGCAGTTCATCTGCAGAGTTAATAGCAGCAAGTGCTTCTTTTCCCAATCCAGCAGCTGCATCTATAATCACAAAATCAGTCAATCCTCTTAAGTCTGATAATTTTTTCTTAAGATGATCGGCATTAATATTTCTAAGATCATCTAATGATAATCCAGCAGGAACAATCTTTATTCCTGACGGATGCAGGTAAATAGCCTCAGCAATATGATTCTTTCCCTTAAGCACATTATGCAGATTGATAGGCACAACTGGCACTCCAAGATGCAATCCTATGTTTGGAGTCGTCAAATTAGCATCTACAACAATGCAGTCTTTTCCAAAGAAATTCAGTGCTGCAGCAAGATTTAAAGCACTGGTACTTTTTCCAACTCCTCCCTTACCTGACACGCATGTTATGTACTTAGTCATAGCTCTCCTCTTATCCATGATTTCATTACAAACACATAATCTCTTGTCCTCTCAAAATAGCTCACAAGAGTTACAATATCAACATCTAAGTTCTTTCCATTTTCATCAATAGCAATCAATGCTACATGCTTCCTGTACTCATTCTTTTTCGTATACTCAGCCTTGTCAATTTTCTTCAGCAGATTATAAAATCTCACAAATTCTTTAATTCTGTTGTCCTTTATAATAGTTTCCAACATCTCGCACCTGGATCTTGGTGTTAATGGAATAGATTTTATCTTCTTCTTGTTTTTAGCATGCTCCAATGCCTCTATGATAATAAAATCGCAGGCATTTATCAATCTTTTAATAGCATTCTTTATTACATCAGCTGTCCTTGTATATTTTAGAGTAACAAACACCAGATGGTCTGCCCTTTTCAGCTCTTCCAAAGCCTCATCATGTTGCTCGTTCATTTTCACCTATAACTTTGCCAATTTGTTCTAGAAATCCTCTTGTCTTTGCCAGATATCCTTTCAAGCTATCTATGCTTACCGAGCTGCTTCTCATA
>CAZTDM010000060.1:0-5045 GCA_964611795.1 Candidatus Woesearchaeota archaeon | reverse complement strand
AAGACCTACAAAATCAATCTCTTCTATATTGTTGAAATTAGCAATGCATTTCTGGTTGCCATTGCATGGATCATAGCAGTATTCTTGCTGGCTTCCATCAGCCAATGTTTTCTTACGGACAAGTCCAAAGCCATCGCATACGCCTGTAGATTCCACAATTTGTTCAACAACAGGTTCAGCTAGCTTCTGCGTATCTTCAACAACATTGCTATTATCAACAGCAGGAACTAGTTCTCTTACAGCGCTTCCTGTTATCCCATTGTTATAAATCTTGTTTACAGCAAAGCCTGCTAGAACTACAAAAACTATTACTAATGTTGGTATTAAATATCCTTTGTTCATTTTAACCTATATCCTATAGTATATACTTGCATTTATAAACCTTTTGCTTTGCTAGATGAAGCCGTATTCTCCCTTTAAAGGAACAAACAAATATTCATTATCACTCTCGAATCTCTCAAGCATTCCATCTTTTTTCTTCAACCTCACCATTCTCTGATATTCTAAGCTTCCTATAGGGGCTACAATAACCCCATCAACTTTTAATTGCTCTACCAGCATCTTTGGTATTTCCGGGCATGCAGCAGTTATTATTATCCTGTCATAAGGAGCTTCTTTATTATATCCTTTGCTTCCGTCTCCTTTTATTATCTCTACATTCTTTATCTTTGCATTTGCTATATTCTTCCTTGCAAACTTGTACACCTCATCTAAAAGCTCAATAGAATATACACTTCCTTTGCTTCCAACCATGCTTGCCATTAATGCAGCATTATATCCAGAACCAGCTCCTATTTCAAGAACTTTCTGCCCAGGTCTAAGCTCTAGTAAATCCAGCATATAAAGAACTGTGCTTGGCTGGCTTATTGTCTGTCCAGCAACTATGCGCAATGCTTCATCATCATAAGCTCGATATTTAAGCTCGTCTATTACAAAATCTTCTCTCATTATCTTCTTGAAAGCATCTATAGTTTTTTTGCTGAAGCGATAATGTCTAGTAAATATCTCGATAAGCTTTTTCTTCCGGTTTAATAAAGGTTTTCTCCCTTCCACTTTCCACCTCTAACAGTTATATGGTCACATCTGATGTTAGTATCTACATATAGTCCAAATCCTAATTTCCTTGCGTCATAGCAAAAGAAAACATCTTCAAATCCGCCTTTCTCTTGTTCATATCTAAAAGGTATTTTTTCCATTACATGCCTTTTGATAAGCACGCACCCCATGCCAAATGCACTTACATTCAAAAGCTGTGGTTTAGCTATCTGCCTCATCTCAACATACTTCATCATCTCTGTCTCGTCATTATAATCAACAAACACCATGGGCATTTCAATAGGCTTGCCATTTACCATATGAAAATTAAAATAAACTCCGGATACAATGTCTTTGTCATGCTTCATTAATCTTTCAATAACATTACTAGGAGGTATAGTATCCTGGTCCATGCTGAAATAATAATCATAGTTATTCTTTAGCATATAATCTCTCAGCAAGTTTCTGGAAGCTGTTATTCTCGGTATGACTCCCTCATGCCATGGTCCTTTTACTACATTAAATCCTTCCTTCTTAAGTTCCCCAAGATACCCATCATCCTTGCTATTCTCAGCTATTAATATATCATAGTTAGGATAGGTAAGGTTCTTTACAGCATCTGCAAAGTCTTTCAGGCAGTATTTGTGGTGCTTGCTGGTCGGGCATGCAACAAGCACTTTAGGGTATTCCATATGATTGAAAATCATAAATAGGTTTATAAAATTTTCCAATATATAATTAATTTTTATTGCCCTTTCTAAGAGAACTCAGCCACTCTCTCAGCTTCTCTTCCCCCAATGGCTTATAGCTCTTTATCCTCACGCTTTCCTTGAACTCTTTCCACATCCCCCTGTTATATGCTATATTAATAAAGAATATTGTTCCCATTGCGATTACAGCCCCTAATCCTGCCAGTGCCATGTCTTTTATGCCATCCCATTCATCTCCCTGGCTGCCGAGGTAAGCTGTCCCTAACCCAGGATTGAAACTTATAGCAATCAGCCATTCAAGTATCTCATAGATAGCGCTGAAAGACAAGGTAACATCTAGCGGCAGATAGAATCCCCAGAAGCCCTTTGCATTGGCTATCCTCAAGAAAACTTCCCTTATAGGATATGCCATGAGAAAGCCGAATGAGAAGTGCACTATCCTGTCATAATGGTTTCTTGCGAGGCCGAAAGCTTCTTGCATCCAGAACCCAAATGGAACTTCAGCATATGTGTACTTGCTTCCTATGATGCATAATGTCATGAAAGCAAACATCAGGGTGTATGACAAGTTGCTGAGCCTGAATTTCTTGTAGCTCCATGCGATAAAGATAACAAAAGGCACCGTCAATAAGTTCTCTAGGATCCAGTCTTCTCTGTAATTGACATTTATTGACAAGGCTATCCACAATAATATGAATATTGCCAGAAGCTTCAATGGATAGCTCTCTTTCTTGTTCATGATGATCTCCTCTTATTTAATGGATACATCCAATCTATCATCCCTCTTAAGAATCCATGCCTTCCTTGTAACGGGGTGTAATGAATCATCCTATATAATGGACCCTTTTCAACAGGTCTTACTTCATGCAGTAAAGGCAGGAACATCAATGCAACGATTATTCTTAATCCTGCAGATATCAAGAAAACAAATAGTATCTTATTCATAAATGTTATTGGTAGATGCGTAACTAAATATGCGCCAATTAAAGATCCTATAAAAATGCCTATGCCTCTAAGTATGTTAGAATAGGCTACGCAAATAGCTCTTTTTTCCCTAGTCACAGAGTCATAAATAAAGTTTCCTGCAGCAAGATTATAACCAGCCCAGACAATGCCAGATATAAGCTCTACAGCAAATAAATAAGCAATGTTAGTAGAAAATATCCATAACAAAGGAACTAGGAACAGCAGCATACCACATATTCTCAGCAATTTTATAGTGCCATACTTATCCCCAAACTTTCCCCAGTAAGGCATGCTGAATAGTGTTGCAAGGCTTGATGATATGCTAATTATTGTAAAGGTTGTATAGCTGAATCCAAGGTCCTTAAGCATATATACAACAAAATATGGAGCTGCAATGTAAGCAACAAGATGTGTAAGAGATACATATAGCACAAACCTGCCAAAGTTATTCTGGCCCATATGCTCTACAAAGTCAACAAAAGAGAAGAACTTCTTCCTATCAAACTTGAACCTTGGTTCATATTGTTTTTTGAAATAATATACTGTAGCCAATCTAGCTATGAAAGATATAAGAAATATTGTAGCAAACCCGTAAAATACAGTCTTCCCATTAATATTTTTGAACAAATCTAGGTACAAGCCGCCAAGGAAAGTAACTGCTAGTGCTACAATTCCAGTTATCTTACTTCTCTTTCCAAAATACTTCCCTCTTTCATGCTCAGGCACTAGATCACCCATCCAGCTTGTCCATACAGGAACTACAAATGAAGCAAATATGGCAAGTAAAGAATAAAGTATAATCAATAAGCCAGCCCCATACTTAAGGAAGAAGAATGGAATAAGCAATATAGGCAACCACATCATAGCCTGCAATACTACAGCAGTAATGACTATCTTTCTCCTGCTATCTATCTTCTCCATAGCCTTTATTGTCCCTAACTGAGCTAAAGGAGCAATAAGGTTAGGCAATGCAGACAATAATCCTATTTGGCTGTTGCTCGCATTCATAGCGATTGCATAAGGCGATATGTAAGCATTTCCCAATCCATCCATTACAGCATAAGCGCTTCCTTCCTTTATAGAAATCTTCAGGCTATCTTTCAGCTTCTTGTCTGTCTTAACCTCTTTTTTCTTCTTCATATAACTCTAGTTAGAATCTATCTTTAATTTTAAATCTTTCTATACACTAAATATATAAAGATTGATGAATAATAGTATTATCATGAAAGCCCAGGAAGTTTTAAAGAAATGCAAGGAAAGATTTATTAATGATAAAAATGTAGTGGGAATTGGATTGGGTGTTAAAGACGATAAAGAGGTAATTGTGATTCTTGTGACAAAAAAAGAGAATATAGCTAGGAAGATACCTAAGAAGTTTGAAGATTTAGATGTAGAAATAAGAGAGGTTGGTGAGATTAAGGCATTATGAACATAAAAGACATAAATGCTCATGTCCATGAGCTGCTAAAAAAAGAGAATGTGATAGGAGTTGGGATGGGCAAGAAGATAGTTATGGGCAGAGTAACTAAGAAAGGCTGCATCATAATCCTTGTTTCTAAGAAAAAGCCATTAGATAGCCTATCAAAGTCTGATGTAGTGCCTGAGATTATTGAGGGAATGCAGACAGATGTTATTGAGACAGGAGTTATAAGAATATTGCCAAAGCATGCCGGGCATGTTTCAAAGCAAACAAGCCATCATACCTCAAGAACACGTCCTGTTGTAGGAGGTATTAGTATTGGCCATATAGACACAACAGCAGGCACCCTTGGCTGTATAGTCTACAAAGGCTCTCAGCCATATATTCTTAGCAACAACCATGTCCTCGCTAACTCTAATAATGCGCAGCTAGGCGACCCAATACTGCAGCCAGGACCATATGATGGCGGCACTATTGAAGATAAGATAGCAACACTTGAGCAATTTGTAGAAGTCAAATTCGCAGTTGATATTCCTGACTGCAACATAGCAAACACAGCATTAAAGCTGCTGAATTTTGTTACTAGGATATTCAAGCCAAGATACAAATGGCATCTTACAAAACAGACATCTCATGTTAATTATGTAGACGCTGCAATAGCCAAGCCATTATCACATAATCTAATTAAGGATGAGATTCTTGAGATAGGCAAGATTCATGGGGTAGCTGCTGCAGAACTTGATATGGAAGTTCAGAAAAGCGGTAGAACAACAGGCTACACAAAGGATAAAATACGGGTGTTAGACACAACTGTAAGAGTGCAGTATGGCCCGGGAAAAATAGCTGTTTTTGAAGGCCAGATAGTAGCAGGCCCAATGAGCCAGGGAGGAGATTCTGGAAGTACAGTGCTAGAC
>CAZTDM010000059.1:3897-5129 GCA_964611795.1 Candidatus Woesearchaeota archaeon | reverse complement strand
CTAATAAACTTTTAAAAAAGTTTAATCAAAAACCATTAAAAGCCATTAAAAGCTAGTAATAAGGCTTTCTGATAAGCTCTATTTTAATCTCGCCAAAATGATGCTCTTGCTCAAGATTAACCTTGCTTTCATTAGCCAGGTGAAGCAATGGTATGAATGTGAGGAGTTTATCTTCTTTCTTATCGCTGCCCACAAGCTCTGTAAATGTTAAAATCTCTTTGTCAATGAACATGCCCTTTATTTTCTCATAAAGGTTTTTTATCAAAGAGGTAATGTCTATGACTTTTTCCGGAAGGACTGCCTTTTCAATATATCTCTCTTCGCTCTTGAATATCCTGCGCTGATTTACTTCTATAGCTTTCTGCAATGCAGACATAAGATCATTCAATGTAACTTTTCTTTTTCTTGGCTGTGGCGTTTTTAAGAGCAGTTTTGGAACTTCTATCCTATGATCTTCCTGGACAAAATCATCTAACTGTTCTATTTCATCGCTTGGATACATCATCTGATCGAATGCAGCGATGTTCTCTGTAACAAGCTTTTCTGATTTAATCTTCAATAGAATAGCAGACGCAAGTATTACCTTACCTGAGACAAAAAGGTTTGTTCCTTTTAATTTCTTGATCATATCAAGGTACATTGAAGCGAGCTTACTCAGGTCTATATCCCAGGGGTCCATCTCCTCGCTTTTAACCAGATCATAGATGATTGTCTGCCAGGTTATCTCATCATCCTGCATCAACATGTTGAGAATTCTATCTTGCATATTCTAGAGAATATAGATAATATTTATATAAATGTTTGCAAAATGCTTTTAAAGCCTGTATATTATAACCATTATGAAGTAGTGTCATAAGCGAAAGATTTATATATATGTTATGTGCATATAGTGGTAACATAATCACCTCTTTTTTGCCCAGTGGGAGGCTTAAGGGGGTTTTCCTTCGAGAGCCTCCTGCCAGGGTTTAGACAACCTTTTAAGAAAACGTTGACGAAAAAAAAGCTTTGATGGGAAAAGCGTTAACGGAGATTTCTAACAAAATTTATTAAGTATAAATGCTTAGGAGATAATATGGGAACAGATTACGACAGAAATGGAAATAGAATTGGGAGTACTGAAGATGTTGGAAGAGGGCATTATGTTCATAGGGATAATTCTGGAAATAGATTAGGTACTAGTGAGTCAGTGGGAAGAGGGCATTATGTTCATAGAGACAACTCAGGAAACAGAG
>CAZTDM010000059.1:0-3797 GCA_964611795.1 Candidatus Woesearchaeota archaeon | reverse complement strand
GAAGAGGGCATTATGTTCATAGAGACAACTCAGGAAACAGAGAGGGAAGCAGTGAAGGCAGAGGCTCAAGTTTAGGAGGAGGTAGATCTTCTGGTGGAAGCCGAGACTCTTGGCTTGGTGCAAGTGGTGGAAGTGGTGGAAGTTTAGAATCAAGAGTTGGATCTTCTACTTATCCAGATAGCATTGGTGGGTTTGGAGGTGGGGGAGGTAACGGGAGTTATAGCTCAAATGCAAATAAAGGCCCTAGTTTTCTAGAAGAAGCCGTCAATGGACTTAGAACTTTGGTAAGGTTTACAGCTAAAGCTGCAGGATATACTACACTAGCCTTGGCAACTGGAGCCTTTGTTGGAGTATATGCCTTATATAGTTTATACATTGATGACAAGAAAAAGCAACCTAACGGAACTAATTTTAAGGAATCTTTGATGATGAATAAGATAAAAGATACAACAGTAATAAAAATTAGAAGTCGTGGCATTGACCCATTCCCAACATACAAAACTAAAGCACAATTGCTAGAAGAAGAAGCTGAGAAAAATAGGAAGATTGAAGAAGATAGAAAGACCAAGCTAAAAATATTACGCTTGAGAAGAGAAATTGAGGATATTGTTACAAGTTCATTTGATGGATCAGGAGATAAAAAAGATGCTGAAGAAATCATGGATGATCTGAAAAAAATTGGAAAAAGTTTATCAAAGATAGATTCAACTTACCGTTCTATGGAAACGCTATCTCTTATACACAAAACTTATCGTAAAAAATACAATGGTGAATCATAGAAGATTAAGTAACAGGCCTGCAATAACCGTTGAAGCATTCTTCATAATTACCGCATTTTCCGTCAATGTCGCAAGCTTTCGTTGCTAGCTGCCTGTTGCAATACTCTTTAACTGTTCCGTTAGCCAGTGTTTGTTTGCGCCAGACTCCATTCTCGCATGTTTTTTGATTTTCTACATAAGCAAACTTAACTGTTGTTGTCTCTACAGATGATGTTTGCTGATCAACATCTCGAATTGCCTGACCTGTAATGCCCCTCTGGCATCCTGCTATGAACAATACTGACAATATGATGAGAACAATTGTTGGCTTGTGCATACAGGTAATTATTTTATAACTTATATTTAAATCTTTAGCATTTTGAATATAAATACATTTAAACTAGAATTTTAATGAACTCGCATGGTTAAGCGTCCTGATTATATCTTTATTAAGAGTAAAATTAGAAAGAACGGAAGCCTGGAGTTAGCTGCAAGCTTTTCACTAAACGAGGGAAGAGAGAAAAGCCAATTAGAGTTAGATATAAATGATGAAATTCTTTTTCTTTCAGGTGCTGAACATGTACTGTCGGATAACTATGGGCTTTACAGAAAATTGAATCATAAAGAATTTGATCACAATAGATTAGACTCTGAAATGAATGCACATGAACATGATCTAGCATATGTAGATGATAAGACTGGAGTAGTCTATAGAACAACAATATACACTTGTGTAACCAGGCTAGAAACAGGAAAATAATTATTTCCTTTTCATCTCTGCATAATGGCATTGGCCACAGTAAAAACGATCTTTATGCTCGCCTAAAAAGAATCCTTCTCCGCATCTAGGACAGAAGCGTTTTCTCTCTAGCTTGCTTCCAGAAACAGTATATTTACTGTATCTTTTACTTGGCCTTTTGTTCTTTACCTTTTTCTTTGCCATCTTTCTTTGCTTTCTTTTTTCTCTCTTCCACATGCTTTAGCTTTTCCACATCATGGTAGACAGAAGCATGAATCTCAACTCTATGCTCTCCAAACTTCTCATATATATGATTTAGAACTATAACATCATGACCATGCTTAAGCAAATCTGCTATTTTCTGCTTTACCTGCTCTTTGCTTGGTGTACTGCCTTCATGCTCTAGCTCAAGAACATAATCTTTCCTGTGTAATAAAGGCATGTCTTTTTCTTGAATGATTTTCATCTTGTCTTAATAGCATATTCTCCTTTCATTGTTATTCCAATCTTTTTTGCAATCTCTGACTTGTTAGTATCAATAATAGAAATTCTTCCTTTCCAGTTGTCTGTAAACTGGTTGCCGTTGCAATTAGGACAGACATCTTTCTCTACGAACATCTTGCATCTGTTGCATACTTTCTTTTTGCTCATTGTTCCACCTTATCTTCTAAAGATTTAGATTTATTATTGATTATGCGTCCTAAACCAGCAGCTATACCTGGCAAAATATAAACGATAGCTCCAAAAGACAATGCCGCTAATCCTGCAGTGATTAATCCATCAGAGATTTCTTTGGCTTCTTTTTCAAAATCTCCGGAAATGTAACCCAATAATCCACCAGTAGCGATTGTATAAATACCAGTCTTAATAACTATACTTGAATCTTTACGAAGTTCGTATATATCTTGCTTGTTCATTTTTTCTTCCCTTCCTTCTTTTCAGATTTCTCAGCTTTTTCAGCTTTTGGCTCTGCATCAACCCAGTGCAATGCACCTAGGCCTGGCTGCCTCATAGTAAGGCCAATCTTAGGATTATTGCTTTCTTTAAAGCTTATTGCTATGATTCTTGCTCTGCATTTATCTCCAGCCTTTAAGCTTCTCTTTGATTCTTTGCCTGTCAATACTTTCGACTTGCTAAAACTGACAAAGTCATCCATGGTCTGGCTTACATGAATCATGCCATCTGTAACGCCTATGCTTATGAATGCTCCGAAGTCTGTAATGTCTCCAATCTTGCCTAGTGTTATTTCCTGTAATTCTGGCCTGTATACTAATGCTCTGAAGACAGACTGGTAATAGGCAGCGCCGTCTCCTGCTATAATTGTTCCCTCGCCTACCTCTTCAACACCTAAGATGCCAATAACATAGCCAAGCTCTTTGCTTACGAAGTTCTCATATTTCTTGTTTAAAGTATGCAGAACAGCTTCTTTTGTATCTACATTAAACTCTGTTGGAGATACTCTTACGTGGCTTTTAATCTTTACATCGTAAAACATAGTTTAGATCAACTCTAGATGATTCTTCTGTCTTATGACTACTATTTTTAAACCTTTCTCTTTTAACCTCTTCTTTAATTCTTTATCTTGGGTAGCTATGATAGCATCTTTTTCTTCTGTGAGTATGTCATCTACATCTCCTGAGCCTGCTCTTAATACAGAGAATTTCTTGGCTAATTGGATAGCAAGATTCTCATCTTTCTAGCCTTTTAGCTCATCAAATGTCTTGTCTAAGATTGCTACCATAAATTCATCATTTAGAATCCTGGAAAGTTCAGTTTCAACATCGATTTTAAACCTGGCAACATATAATAAAAAATTAGTGTCTAGGATGACTGTAATCATTAATAATCTGCTAAAATGGCGATTTATAAAGTTTTTCTAATTCACTTGGAGCTATAATAGATAAAAATGTATAGTAATGCCTATGCCTGCCTACCCTCTCCGGAGTAATCAGAGACGGATCAAATTTATAAAAGCCAGACAGCAATTCAAAATCTCCTAGGATTTCTTCTTTTATTGGATTAAGCAATAGGTTGCCATATACCATGATATCATCTTCTCTTCTTTCCAGAAGATGCCCATTGAATGGTAGACGAACAGCCCATCTATAAAGCCTTATTTTCTCATCTATTAATTCTTCTAATACAGTTACATCATCCTTTTGATTCTTTGGCTGCGTTTCCATTTTTTCCTATATTCTGTAATGTATAGATTGATAAATTTTTGTTTATAAAGGTTTTGCAATCAAAGGCTGTGTCCTGAATCTCCAGAACACAGCAAGAAGATTATATAGAATCATACT
>CAZTDM010000058.1:0-5147 GCA_964611795.1 Candidatus Woesearchaeota archaeon | reverse complement strand
ATAATATCCCAACAACGTGTAGTTATTCTGGCTAGTAAGCTTGCTTACGTTCATCAACCCAACTTTATGCTGCCCATTCATACTTGAATTAACATTATTCCATTGCAGCACAGCAGTGTTTAATTTTTCATTGCTGCTTGCATTGACAAAAATCCAAGTCTTATTAGCATCTGTAATATTAGCCACAGATATGAGTGGTTTGGTAGTATCTAATGATAATAATGCCTTGTACACATCTACCCTAACGTAATTTAGTCCAGAAGCAGAATCAAATATTTGTTTTCCATTATTTTGCATTATGCTTTTCATCTCGCTAGGGGATAATGTCTTTCCATTTAACTCAGAATATTCCTGCAGCAAGTTTGCAGCAGCAGCAGCATGCGGTGTAGACATGCTTGTTCCTGTTAAGATAGCTGTTCCCCCTCCAAGATACGTTGACTTTATGCTCACTCCTGGAGCAATAACCCCAATCAGGCTGTTTCTATTTCCATTAATATATATGTTATCAGATTTATCGCTGCCGCCAACAGCAATTATACTAGAAATGCATGCTGGAGCAGATATTCCTGTCGAACTCCCAGAATTACCGCTTGCTGCAAAAACAGCAATATTGCTTGCAACAGCCGCATTTGCAGCAGCAGTTATTGTTGGATAGCTAGAATCGCAGTTGCTGGAGTATATCCCACCCCCAAGACTCATAGTTATTACTTTTATGTCATATTTTGTCTTATTGCTTGCACACCATTCAATAGCAGCAGTTACATCAGAGACAGTACAGCTGCCTCCTGAATTGCACACCTTTACAGCAACAATTTTTGCAGATGGCGCTACTCCCTTCATGCTTCCATTAGCTGCCACTATTCCAGCAACATGGGTTCCATGCCCATTATCATCTAAAGGATCACTATCCAGATTTACATAGTCATATCCTGTAAGATAATTCTTTTCTAAATCTGGATGGCTATAAGCTATGCCTGTATCAAGAATGCATACGCTTCCTTTGCCAGTTATATTAACATTATTCAAATCTACTTTCCAGGCATTGCTGGCATTTATCAAGGGGACAGAATCTTGCAGGTCTATCTTCAGCTCTCTATCAAGAAATATTTTCTTTATGCTTGGATTCTTCCTTAGCTTATCCAATCCTTCCTTGTCTATCTTGCCAGATACACCATTATAATACTTGAACCTATTTTTTTCTTTAAATCCTTTCTTTGCTATATACTCAATTTCATCTTTGTTGCCTGGTGTATCATAAAACTCCAATATTACATCCACTTCTCCAATAGAATTTATCTTTTCATCTACTTCCTGGTCAACAGGAGCTTCTTTAGATATTGTAAAATTCTCAAGACCAGCAGTTACATACCCGGCAATGTAGTTTCCTGCTGTGAATCTGAATACGATATATACTGCAACAGCTACAGCCAAGATTACTCCATATTCAACTAGGTGCTCTTTCTTGTTCTCTTTTTTTCCAGCTTTTTTCATATATTTTGACTGAACTTTCCCATTTTTTGGTAAAGCTTTTTCTCAAAAAGGTTTAAACAAATCTATGCATAATCTCTTTTTTCTTGAAATTTAATGCCTCTTTAGCTTCATTATCTGTCATGCCAAGCACGATGCCAAAGTTCATCATGTCTCTAGCATGTCTCATTTCATACTTATTCTTTGCCAAGCTTGCAATAACCATTTTAACTTTATATTTTCTGCATAGCCTTATGTTCTGCGAGATATTAGCAATTATATTTGTTCTATCTCTGCTATTTAATATGTTAGAAATGTTAAAACCTATAGCCACATTATTCTTATTTGCTATCTTACATATAACATCATTCAATCCAGAATTCCTAGTTACTAAATTCCTGCCTTTATTAACGCTCTCTATATTAAATAAGATGTCAATATTCCTCTCCTCTGCTAATCTCCTGACATTATCTGCAGCAAATGCTATATTAAAATCTCTCTTGTGGTAAATTTTAGTAAATCCAAGAGAAAACATCTCTCCGTCAAAATCAACAATATCAATCATATTAATGAGATATAAAAGAACTTTTTAAAACTTGCTAATCATTCTTGATAGAAAGGCTTGGCCCCTCCGCCACTCCCGCCACCTGATGGCAATGGGAACAGACTATCTAAGGTGCATCCAACCTCATCGACATATCCATTGCAATTATCATCAACACTATTCCCGCAGTACTCATTCCTGCCAGGTTGAATATAAACATAATTATCATTGCAATCTCTGGCATTAGGGCAGGTATCATCTGTATAGAATCCATCTTTATCATTATCTATTGTTCCAGTGCAGCAGCTAAGATCCCATTGGTAAGTTCCTGGCTTGTTTAAGGTATATTGTATGCTATTTACTGAAGGTGAATATGGACTGCTTGTAATATTAGTTTTTATACTCAACCCCTCTAGTGTATCTTTGATAGCTAATGGCCAGATTCTAAGGAAATAAACCTTCTCACTAGGCAGAATTCTTATCTGATAATGATTGCAGATCTGATCTTGTTTTGGCAAGGCATAGCTGTCCCACTCGCTGCAATAATTATCCCAGTTTACACAAGTATTGCCGGTAGGTCCAGAAGTCTGGATATAACTGGTAGTATCAACATTATGTGTCCAGCTTGCAATACTTTGCAGAGATTCCACGCAACATCTCTGTATCACGTGGTTATAATCTGGTGCTCCCTTCAATACATTATAATCCAAAAATCCCATTGCTCGTGCATAGTTTACTCTTCCTGATCCTATATAATAATATGAATTTACATTATCTACTGACATAGTTATTATTTTAGTAATATCGTCTTTGTTTAAATCAGGCCTTTTGCTCCATAACAATCCCGCTAATGCAGATACATGAGGTGTAGCAGCACTAGTTCCATAAAAACCATAATTATAACTTGTATTATCAAATCCTGCTGCTCCTTCAATATCAGTAGTAAATATCCCCTCACCTGGAGCAGCAACCTCTACATATCTGCCATAATATGAAAATGATGCCATATTGTCAGAGTAATCTGTTGCCGCCACAGTCAACACACCTGGCTCAGTAGCAGGCTGAAGGTACTTCAGCTTGTTTATGCCTAACTCTCTTATAATATCTATGTCAGTATTCCCAGCAGCAGCAACTACCAAAACTCCCCTGCTATTTGCATACGCTACAGCATCCTCTATAGGATCACATCCGTATTTCCAGCTTCCCCAAGAATCAATCGACCACTTCCTGCATATCCAACCTGCACTAACACTTATTATTTTTGCACCATAATTAACAGCATTTACTATCCCTCTGGCTCCATCTTCCATAGTTCCTGGAAATCCGCCCCACTGTTCTAAACTTCCTCCTATAATATCCCATTCAGGACTACTTCCAACTTTAACAACATAAAGCTTACACTCTGGACACCCACCAGCCATACCAATATAGTTATTTGTACTAGCTGCAATTATTCCAGCAACAGCAGTCCCATGTCCAAGTCTATCCATCGGATCAACATCATCTCCACCTGTCTCGCTTTCGTAATCATATCCGCCTATATAGTTGTCTGCTAACTCAGGATGATTGTAATCTATACCACTGTCGACTATGCCAATAATAATCTGAGAACTATTTCCTTTCTCAGCATCCCATGCCGGTTTTGCATTCATTTTAGATCTGTATAAAGCCCATTGATAACCCTGCCTATAATATGTATCATTTGGGTAAGGAGTCTGAGCTAAAAACCAATAATAATTTGGCATAGTGTAATTGACACTAGCATCCTTGGCATATTCAAGCGCAACAGCCTCTATATCAATATTATCTGACAACTTAAATTTATAAATTCTCTTAAAAACATCGGTCTTATCATCGCTCTTATTCGCAAATTTCTTAACTTTGATAACCTTATATTTCTTATTCAAATCTGTAATATACTTCTTATTTATTTTTACATCCTTAATAGAAGCCTCATCTCTTCCACCAGGCAATTGTACAACTTCATCAGAATTAAACTTTATTATCAACTCTCCAGGCATATAACCTATTGTTTCATTTACTACAGTTTGTGTGGAAACTACTTTTCCAGTGTATGGCAAGAAGGTTCTACCGATAAATAATCCAGCAATAAGAACAACTACAGTTAATAAAATAACTTTTTCTGTCTGCAGATTCCTCACCTCTTCTTTTCCTTAAGCTCCCGACCTTTTAAACCTTTTGTAGTATCAACAACCTCTACCTTATGGCCGAGAGCTAAAGCTTCCATTAGGCAAACATCAAATATCTCAACATCAAGATTCTCTCTTACTTTACTTTTATGATAGCCTCTTTTCTCAAGTCTTTTTCTAAGCGTCTTTAAATCACATTTAGTTACAAGGCATAGGTGGACAAGCTTGCTATCAAGATAATGGCTTAGATGGCTATCAATTACTAAATCTTTCTTAGAATTTTTTATTAAATTCTCCAATACTTTAGTAAGCTTGTCTATGTCAATTATCCTGCTTCTTCTTTTTCTATCATAGCCTACACTTAATTTATGTTTTCTTATCAATTTATTTACATCTATATACTCAGCATTAATACTTTTAGCTAGTTTCTTTGCAACAGTAGTCTTGCCGGTGCTTGGCGTTCCTGTCACGATTATGACTTTTCCTTTCTTCTTTCCCAGGTTTCTTAAGAAAGCTGTCATCCTATTATAGTTCCAGAGAATTTTTTGCCACTAAGAAAGTTTTCTAAATTGTTTAGCTTATGCCCGTTTATTATTGCAGTTCTTATTTTGTATCTTTTTATTATACCAGCAGCTTTCTGGTCTAGTATAAAATGCTGTCCTGCTTTGTACTTTATTCTCTTTGTAATTTCATAGAATTCCTTAAATCCTATCCTTGGAATCAATCTTGCATGCTTATGTTTTCTAGGATCCCTATCATATAACCCATTGACATTTGTAATATTCAATATCGTTCTAGCCTTAAAATATTTCGCAATCTCTGCTGCATTTCCATCTGTCGTAGTTCCAGTTCTGAATCCAAGGGCTCCACATATTACAATATTACTTTTCTTCAATGCTTGTTTAATTTCATTAATTGAATTAGGAATATTTCCTTTTTTATTAAAAAACCCGGCAACAACCCTTGCATTTAGCTTAGTGGTAGCA
>CAZTDM010000057.1:0-5179 GCA_964611795.1 Candidatus Woesearchaeota archaeon | reverse complement strand
TTGAATGCTATGATAGAAAGTAAAGGCTACACTATAATTGCCGGAGGAAATACTCTTTCTGCTATGAAACATTTAAATATAAGCAAGGACAAAATAAAACATGTAAGCCTTTCAGGCGGGGCTTTTATTGAATATATTGCCGGTAAGAAACTGCCTGGATTAGAAGCCCTTAGAAAAGCTTCAGCAAAATAAAAAGAGGGTAAATGTACGACGTAATAGCTGTTGGGAGTGCTAATGTAGATATATTCTTAGATACTAATATACACGAACATTTTTTTGATAGAAAGAAAGAAGTTTGCTATCCTCTCGGAGCCAAGATTAGAGTTACAGGAGTAGAGACTTTTACAGGTGGTGGAGGGACAAACTGTGCTGTTGCTTTTTCCAGGCTAGGATTAAAAACAGGATACATTGGAAAAATTGGAAAAGATGCTAATGGAGAAATGATTTACAATGAGCTTGACAGGGAGAAAGTTAAGTTCCTTGGCATACTTGGAGATGAGAAAACAGATTTTTCTATAATATTAGACAGCAAGCACCATGATGACAGGACAATATTAAACTATAAGGGAGCTAGCACTGAATTAAGGTATGAAGAGGTGAATCATTCTTACCCTGCATGGTATTATTTCTCATCTTTACTTGGAGAGTCATTTGAGACTTTAAAAAAGATAGCAAGAACCTGCAAGGACAGGATAAATGTTGGCTTTAATGCAAGCAATTATCTTGCAGAAAAAGGAATAGAAGGATTAAAAGATATACTAAATGTAACTACTGTTTTTGTTCTGAATAAGGAAGAAGCTATGTTGCTAACTAAAGGAAAGAAGATTGGGGATATGCTTGTTAAATTGAGAAAAGCTGGACCTAGAATTGTCTGTATAACTGATGGAGACGAGGGCAGCTATACTTATGATGGCAAGTTTATGTATTATCAAAAACCGCATAAGATCAAGGTTGTTGAAAAAACTGGAGCTGGAGATGCATATGCAGCCACACTTGTTGCAGGATTGATTAAAGGAAAGAGTATAGAAGAATCTCTTGGTATGGCTCTTGCAAATGCAGAAAGCGTAATTGCATATAAAGGGGCTAAGAACATATTATTGTCTTGGGATAATGTAAAGAATACTGCTGGACCTAAATTGATAAAAAAGAGGCTAGAATGAATTTTGCTTCTGGAAAAAATGTTTTATCAAAGGCAAGAAGAGAAGGATATGCTATAGGTGCTTTTAATTTCCAAAACATGGAGATTTTGCAGGCAATTGCAAATGCGGCAAATAAAGAAAGATCTCCTGTTCTTATACAGACGTCTGAAGGAGCAATTGAGTATGCTGGATTAGATTATCTAATAGCTATTGCAAGGACTGCCTTGGAAAACAGCAAGGTAGACATTGTGCTGCATCTTGACCATGGGCAGAGCTTTGAAACTGCTGTCAAATGTATAAAAGCTGGATATTCAAGTGTCATGATAGACGCTTCTAAACATGATTTTGAGAAGAATGTCAGACTAACTAAAAGAGTAGCAGATTATGCACATAGAAAACATGTTTCTGTAGAAGGAGAGCTTGGAAGGTTACAAGGTGTAGAAGATTTGTTTAGTGTGAGTGAGAGAGATGCTATATTAACCAATCCTGAAGTGGCTAAAGAATTTGCTGACAGGACTGGAATTGATTATCTTGCTGTTGCTATTGGAACAAGCCATGGGCCATATAAATTCAGGGGAAGATCAAAATTAGACTTTAACAGGCTAGCAAGCATAGAAAGACTTGTTAAGATTCCTCTAGTCCTGCATGGAGCTAGTTCTGTTTATGGAGATTCTGTAGCTATTGCCAGGAGATATGGAGCAAGATTAGAAGGGGCACATGGGGTTAATGATAATGATCTTAGAAAAGCAATAAGATTGGGAGTGGCCAAGATCAATACAGACACAGATTTGAGGATTGCATTTATTGGAGCTGCGAGGAAAGCATTAACAGATAAAGGCTTGATTGATATTAGAAAAGTTATGGAACCTGTAAGAGAATCTGTTGAGGAGATTGTCAGGAGAAAGATAAGAGTATTTGGGAGCGGAAAGTCATGACTAAGCCTATAATAGTTGTCAATTTCAAGGCGTATAGCAAGGCTATAGGAGATGAAGCTGTCAAGCTTGCTAAAGTACATCAGGAAGTTGCAAAGAAAACCAGGGCAAAGATAATGGTAGCTGTGCAGGCAGCTGACATTTATAGAGTAAGCAATGCTGTAAAAATAGATGTACTTGCCCAGCATGTTGATGGCAATGAGCCAGGAGCATATACTGGAAGCGTGCTTGCTGAGAATATAAAAGAAAATGGAGCTGCTGGCAGCTTGCTAAATCATGCTGAAAAGAGAATGAGCCTAAGAGAAGTAAGAGATGCTATTTTCAGATGCAGGAGACTTGGATTATATAATGTAGTGTGTGTTCCAACTATAAGCAATGCTTTAACAGTAGCTAGATTCAAACCAAAATATATTGCTTATGAAGTGCCTGAGCTGATTGGAACAGGAAGATCTATATCTAGGGTAAGACCATTGGATGTTAGAATATTTGCAAAAGCAATGAAAAGTAAAGGAATAATACCCTTATGCGGAGCAGGAATATCTAATGGAGAAGACGTTAGGATAGCAATTGAACTCGGATGCAAAGGAGTATTGCTGGCGAGTGCTGTTGCTACATCAAGACATCCTGACAAGGTATTGATGGAGCTGATAGGATGATAACACACATGCTAGATAATTTTTCTGAACAAGTAGAAAATTCATTAAGCTTGGCTAAGGATGTTAGATTCAGCGGATTTGACAAGATAATCGTATGTGGCATGGGTGGAAGCGGGATAGCAGGATATGTTCTTAGAGACATAGTAGATTTACCAGTAGTTGTAAACCAGGGATTCAATATTCCAAGATGGGTTGATAAAAAAACTCTGGCGTTTGTTGTCAGTTATTCTGGCAATACTATGGAGACTTTAGAGATGTACAAACAAGTTGTAAAGAGAACAGATAAAATTGCGGCTATTACCACTGGAGGAATATTAGGAGCAAGAGCAAAGAATGCTGTAATTATTCCCGGAGGAAGCCTGCCTAAAAACGCTTTCCATTACCTGTTTTTTCCAATGCTGAATGTGCTTAAGAATTCTAATGCCTTAAAGTTTAATGTCAAGGAAATCTTAGCTGCTATAAAGATGGTTGATAAAGAATATGGCAAGAAATTAGCTGAAAAGATTAAAGGCAGAATTCCTGTAGTGTATTCAAGCAATGATTACTTTGGAACTGCTGTAAGATGGAAGCAGAATTTCAATGAGACTAGCAAACAACTGGCTATTGCAAATGCTTATCCTGAGTTTTTCCATAATGAGATAGAGGGAGATTATGATAAATTTGGAGTGGTAATATTAGAAGATAAAAGCGAGAAAAGACTAGATTATTTCAAGAAGATTGTTAAGTGCAATGTGGTAAAGCTGAAGGGCAATAGCAAATTAGCAAAAAGCGTTTACGGAATTCATACTGGGGATTACACGGCATATAACTTGGCTTTGCTTAATAATGTAGATCCTGATAGCGAGTATAGGATTGATAAGCTAAAAGAGCTCTTTTAAAAAAGACCTCGGAGAAAACGGAAAAAATGTATCTTGTTGGCGTAGATATTGGCGGAACTAAGCTTAGTGTTGGGTTAGTAAAGAATGGAAAAGTAGAGAGAAAAATAAGAGAACCTGTAAAAAAAGACAGGAAAGAGTTTCTTAAACAAGTTATTGACCTTATTGATTGGGTTGTTAAAAATATAGATAAGAAGGAAATTAAGGGGATAGGGATAGGAGTGCCGGGGCCCGCAGATTATAGGAAAGGACTTGTAATGAACCCTCCAAATCTCAGGCAGTTATGGAAATTTAATATTAAAAATTACGTTAAAAACATGACTAAACTAAATGTTAAGGTGGATAATGATGTTCATGTCATTGCTATTGCTGAGAAACACTTTGGTCAAGGAAAAAAGCTAAAGAATTTTGTTGTGCTAGCTATTGGTACTGGAATTGGTGGGGGTATAGTCATAGACGGAAAGCATTATGAGGGTATAGGCAATGCTGGAGAAATTGGGGCCAGCATAATAGATGACAGCAAGAGAAAACTAGCTGCTTATGGAGATGGAAGCTTGGAAGGATTAGCTTCTGGCTCTGCTATAATGGGAATGGCAAAGAAAACTTTTGGGAAAGAGATTTATGCAACTGAACTGGCTAAAATGGCTAGAAAAGGAAACAAGAAAGCCAGGAAGATATTAGAGCAAGCTGGTATGCATTTAGGAGTTGGAATAAGTAATGTTATTAACCTGTATGATCCTCAACTTGTAATCTTAGCTGGTGGAGTGAGAGAATCTGGAGATTATATATTGAATGCTGCTAGGAAAGAAGTCAAAAAACTAGTAAAGCACAAACACTGCAATATAGTCTGGAGTAAATTGGAGGATCCGGGAGTGTTGGGGGCTGCAGCTTTGTTTCTGGAGCAATGAAAAACTATATATATATAAATATGATATAAACCCGAGGTGAGATATTGGATAATAAAAAGATTATATTTCTGATTGTTGGTGTATTGATTGCAGGGTTGCTTGTTGGCAGTTTATTTACAGGTCAGGTAGTAAGAAGGAGGCCTGTAGGAAGTGGAGGATGTACTGACCGAGATCGTGATGGTTACTATAGGATCACTGGTTGCGGCACTTCAGTAGATTGTAATGATAATGACCCAGACATTAACCCTGTTGCGGAAGAAATATGTGGTAACAATATAGATGATAATTGTGATGGAAACTCAGTCATATGCCAAGGCAGTATAGAGATTATTTCAAGAACACAACATAAACTAGGAGAAAAGGCAGTACTACTATGAAACCAACGTCATTATTTATAGTAGTATTTTTCTTGTTAATAATTACTGTATCTTATGGTCCATTTCCTGTTTACTCGCAAGAAGAAGTTAATCTCAAACAACCAGATTATGCTCCTGGTGAGCTTATTATAAAGTTTAAGGTAGTACCTCCTAAAATCAATAATAAACCTAATAATGTTATAGAAACAGGATTGCCATCTATTGATGTATTAAATAATAAATTTAAGATAAGCTCAGTGGAAAAGATACTTGAGAAACATCAAAAACTAGCTGAAAAAACAAAAAAACTTGA
>CAZTDM010000056.1:0-5302 GCA_964611795.1 Candidatus Woesearchaeota archaeon | reverse complement strand
AGTATGATTCTATATAATCTTCTTGCTGTGTTCTGGAGATTCAGGACACAGCCGGAGGAAGTCAAGCAGATTAAAATTAAAAGCGGAATGAAGGTTGATGAGCTAGTCAGACAAATGCAGCAGACTGGAGTAATGGGAAGTGGCAGGTTAGGAAAAGCTGTAGATATTGTTGAAACTATGATTAAAGATAAAGATTGCAAGGTATTCTTGGGGATTGCAGGAGCTTTAGTTCCGGGAGGACAGAGAGAATTGCTTATTGAAATGATTGAGAATAAATGGATTGATGTTCTTGTAACTACTGGAGCAAATTTGACACATGATCTAGCAGAAGCTCTAGGTTTTCATCATATTCAAGGAAATAGCCAGGCAGATGATAGTAAATTGAGAAAACAAGGATATGACAGGATGTATGATAGTTATATGCCTGAGAAAGTATATGGAAGCTTAGAAAACTTTTTTGATAAGAATTTTGATACTCTTGCCAAATGCGAAACAATTAAAGATTTTTTATGGGAAGTTGGTAGGTTAACTTCTGGAAGAAGCATATTGAAAGCTTGCTATGAAAATAAGATTCCAGTTTTCTGTCCTGCTATAAGCGACTCTGGGATTGGGTTAATGATTTGGGGAAGATTAGCAAAAGGAAAAAAGACAAATGTGAATGCTTTTGAAGATATGAAGGAAATCATGGACATTGCATGGACAGCTAAGAAGACTGGAGTAATCTACCTTGGCGGGGGAGTTCCCAAGAATTATATACAGCAAGCTATGCAGCTGACTAAGGGAGCAAGCTATGGGCTGCAAGTTACTATGGATAGGCCTGAGCATGGTGGAAGCAGCGGAGCAGAGCTGAAAGAGGGGATAAGCTGGGGCAAGTTAGATCCGAAAGGAAGTTATACTGATTTGATATGTGATGTTACTATAGCTTTGCCGATTATTGTTGCAAGCTTGAAAGATAGGCTATAGAATAGAAATATTTATAAATATGTAAATATTTGATATAAATATGTCACAAATATTAGAAAAAACAAGGATTTCGCATAGTCCAAATTTAGATACTATACAAATGGTAGAAGATATTATAAGGAAGGCTAAAGAAGTTATAAGTGTAGCTGAGATAAAGAGAAGGCTGCCAAGGAAGGTGAATCATAATACTTTAAAGATAATTCTTGGTTATTTACAGAATAGCGGGAAGATAGAATTTACTGTTAACGGTGTAGTATGGATTTTCTTGCCTAGAGAAGACATTAAAGAGATTTTAAGCAAGGGAAGAACATGGACTTAAAGAAGAAAGAGAAAACAGTCAAGATTATAGGCAATGCTGAAATTGCTTTGGCAAGATTAGACGAAAATATTAAATCTTTTGAGTCTATTGGAAAAACTCCAAATAAATATGATGTTCAATTGCTTAAAAGCATTAAAAGAGCTTTAGATAATTTAAAAATAAATCCATTTGTAGGGGATCAAGTCCAGCATAATTTGTGGCCTAGAGAATATGAAGATCTTCCAAATCTTTTTAGAATTGAATTGTCTCAGTTTTGGAGGTTATTGTATTATGTTGTTGGTGATGAAGTTAAAATTATAAGCGTGGTTTTTGAGATAGCGGACCACGATAGATATAATAAGATATTCGGATACAGAGGTAAATAAACTATAAGAAAAATAATGGACCAAAACACTCTAGAAGCTAAAATGAAAGAAAAACCATTAACCAGAGAGAAGCTCCTGTCATTTTTAAGAAATGAAGTTGAATATGTTGCTGCTGATTTACCGGAGAAAGGTGCACATTTAATAAAGCATGGGGGGAAGTATAGAATAAGTATCGGATTTCTATACAGTAGAAGTGAGCAAGAGATATCTTTAATTCATGAAATATCTCATGTTGTTTATGAAGCAATGGATTGGATACATAACCCACATAAACAAGAAATGGAAAATTTAATTGAGCTAGAGTCTAGAAGATTTTATGAAGAGAATACCGAATTTGTTAGAGATTTATACGCTAAATTAACAGACAATGAAATTAGCCCCGGGGATCTATAATGGCTGAGAAATGCAAGATCTGTGGAGAAAAAATAGAAGTAACTTTTCTAGGCAAGATTAAAGGGACTTATATCAAGAAAAAACCTGTTTGTTCTGACTGCCAGACGAAATACAGCATTGATGAACTAAAGAAGAAACTTTAGAATCTACCATATGATGGATATGGCAAGCCATTGTATATTGTAATCTTGTCATCTGTTATCTGTCTAGTAATTACAGATCCTTGACTCTCCAGGAAATAGATTGCGCGCTGATTAATTTTGAACTCAATTGTCTTAATTCCAGCCCAATCTGTATCTGGCGGAACATAGCTTATTTCAACTCCATCAGGTTGTCTTATGGTGCTGTCATAATCTAGTGTAACTTTCTTGTCATCAAAGTAATCCTTTAACACAGTCTCGAGTTTAGAAGTTTTAACTTTACTCATTTCTTCTTTATCCTCTTCTATAATTAGAGTATAATCCCTACCATCAAAAATTGCCTTCATCAGATAAAACCATTTTGAAAAAGTTCTTAAGCTTTTAGATGCTATAATCTATAGATGCCTCTGTAGCTCAGCCTGGTAGAGCTAATGCTTCGTAAGCATTGGGTCGCAGGTTCAAATCCTGCCTGAGGCTAACCTTTCTTAGGAAGAAACGTTAACGAAAGAAAACGTTAACGAAGGAAAGGAAAGATTTAAGGAGTTGATAAGAACCAAGGTTCTTATTATGGATGAATTCCAAATTACTGTTGAAGAAGTAAAGAATAAGCTAGATGCAAGGAAGATAGTTCTAATAGATGTAAGAGAAGAGTGGGAAAACAAGTTAGCTAAGATTGATGGAAGCTTGCTGATGCCTCTTAGGCAATTACCAAGCAAAATTAATGAAATAAAGAAAATAGCCAAGGGAAAGGAAGTAGTTGCTTATTGCCATTATGGAAATAGATCTTCTTTTGCAGCTGAATTATTAAGAAAAAATGGAATAAAGAATGCCAGAACTATGTCTGGCGGGATAGAAGGTTGGAGCAGGAAAATAGATGATAAAGTAGCTAGATATTAATCATTTATAGTGTTTTATAGCCCAATTTGGAAGCAAACCTTTAATTATTTCAATACCTTCATCTGTTACACCAATATGATACTGGACGCTTTGGCCGAAAAAATAAGCAAACTTTTTTCTTACATCAATGTTGCACATACCCATGCTTAAAATCTTATAACTCTCGCCTTCCAGTGCTCTTGACTTTTTATCAAAGCTTATCTTTTTTGATTTGGCTAATTGTTCTAGGATATTTGAGTGCTCTTCAGTATCATAACGGCCGCCGACACTTAAATAGTCTTTTCCCTTTAAATTGGCTAGAATGAACTTATTTAGCCATACATTATTATCTGGAAATTTAACATATTTGCTTAATTTGTCTTCTAAGCCCATAGAGTATTTTTGCCGGAGATATTTATCTAGATATGTTACTACTAATTAATGATTATATATTAGAAAGATTTATATACTAATATTATGGAAATTTGAATTATGCCAAGCCTAATCACTCTGGAAGATGTACATAAGATTTACCAGGTAGATGAGGTTAAAGTACCTGCTATAAATGGCGTATCTTTGGAGATAAATAAAGGAGATTTTGTAGCTGTAATAGGACCTAGCGGCTCTGGAAAAAGCACAGCTATGAACCTAATAGGATGCTTGGACACTCCAACAAATGGGAAGATTTACCTGGATAAGTACGATATTTCCAAGCTTTCTGAGAGCGATCTAGCGCAGATAAGAGGGAAGAGAATAGGATTTATTTTCCAGACATTCAACTTGATAAGCAGCCTGACTGCGCTCGATAATGTTGCCTTGCCTATGACATTCCAGGATATTCCCAGAAGCCAGAAGATAAGGAAAGCTAGAGAGTTGCTGGAACTTGTTGGATTAGGAGATAGGGTTAATCATCTTCCAGGCGAGTTATCTGGCGGGCAAAAACAAAGAGTAGCCATAGCAAGAGCATTAGTTAATGACCCTGAGATTATACTTGCAGATGAGCCAACAGGAAATCTTGATACTAAGACTGGAGATGAGATAATGAATGTTCTTGTTGACTTGAATAAAAAAGGCAAGACAATCATACTAGTAACTCATAATCCTGAGCTAACTAATTTAGCTAATAAAGTAATAATCTTGAAAGATGGAAAGATAATGGAGGACAAGAAGCTTTTAAGAAAAGCTTCAGCAAAAGAAAAATGAACAAGATACTAGCAGTAATTTTAATGATGTTTATAATGCTGCAAGGAGTAAATGCTCAGATAGCAATAAACTCTTTTTCAAGCAATCCAAGTACAATAGCTCCTGGAAAGAATGTTGAAGTAACTATAAATTTGGAAAATGTTGGTGATGATGATATAGAAGATATAGTTGTAAGACTGGATCTAAGCAATGTTCCATTTGCTCCGGTAGATTCTGCAAGCGAGAAAGTTATTGATAAGCTTAATGAAGATGATGAGACCTCTGTAAGCTTTAGCCTTATAGCCATGCCAGATGCAGCAAGCCAGATATATAAAATTCCTGTAAGGGTGAGTCATGGGTTAGTAAACCAGGAGTCTCTAGTAAGCTTGACAGTAGCAGGACAGGCTAAACTGGATGTTGTGCTTGAGAGCAGCGAGCTTGTCAAGATAGGAGATAATGGGAAGACAATCATAAAATTTGTCAATAATGGGCTGACAGATATAAAGTTCCTGACTGTCAGATTGATAACAAGCAATGGATATGAGCTATTGTCTGCAGATACAATCTACATCGGACAAGTAGATGTAGATGATTTTGAGACTGCCGAGTTTGATATGATAGCTAAGAATGAGAATCCAGAGATGATATTTAACCTAAATTATAAAGATGCAAACAACAAGGAATTTAGCCAAAACAAGATTGTAAACCTAAATGTTTACAGTTTGGAAGAGGCAAAACAACTTGGATTGGTAACAAGTAATTATTGGGGATTAATAATTGGCTTGGCTGTTCTCGTGCTTATTGTCTTCTTAATCTACAGAAGGTATAAGAGAAGAAAGCTAAAACTATGATTGGTGATTATTTTTTATTTGCTGTAAATAGCATAAGCCACAGAAAGTTAAGAGCCTGGCTTACTATCATTGGCATAGTTGTTGGAGTAGCTGCTATTATTTCTTTAATCATGATCTCTCGCGGATTAGAAAATTCTATCAAGGACCAGTTTGAGCAATTTGGAACTAATAGGATATTAATAAGCCCAAAAGGGTTTCAGGGACCTGGAACTG
>CAZTDM010000055.1:0-5391 GCA_964611795.1 Candidatus Woesearchaeota archaeon | reverse complement strand
TGCTAAGAGTTTTATCATCCTAGTATCTTCACCTTGTTGCCTTTTGGATGGCTTTTCATTAAATCATGAATAGTAATTGCATTCTTCCCAAGCTTTTCAACAGCAGATTTTGAAAACTGCCAGGCAGCGACAGTAACATGTTTGTCCAGACTTCCATCTCCAAGCACCTTGCCAGGTACTACAACAGTCTCTTTATCTTTTGCATGCTTGTTTATCTGATGCAGATTTACCTCTCTCCTTCTTCTTGTTGAATAGCTTAAATCATCGGCAACTCTTTTCCATATATTGACTTTCTCTTTGCTACTCTTCTCTCTAAGCATCTCTATCAGATCCTTCAATTCCAGACTTGTTGGTCCTGTTCTTTTCGCCATTTTTAATAAAATTACAGAAAAGAAAGCCTTTGGTCCCTTTTTAAGCTTTTCGAGTATTAGATTATGTGTAGCGCGATTTGAGTGAAAGTGTTCAAAGCGTATACAAAAACAATAGACATCTTACACAATATTAAACTTATAGAAAAGTATATATACCAAATATTATACTGTTAACACATGAAAGGGTATAAGGATATAATTAAATTGTTAAGAGAAGCTAAAAGAGATAGAAGGCTCATTAAGGAGATTAAAGAATTCATAAAAGCTACTTCAAAATAAATAAAATTAGGTAAAGTGATAAAAATGGCAGAAGTTATAATTAATGATAAGGTAAGGTTTGGTAAACCAGTAATTAAGGGTACTTGGATAGCTGTTGATGAAATTCTAGGTGCATTGGCTGGAGGAATGACATTTGAAGACATTGAAAAAGAGTATGGTATAAATAAAGATGGTATATTAGCTGCTCTTAAATATGCTACAGAAATAGTTTCTGAAGAGAGAGTTGGAGTATTGAAGACCAAGAGATGAAGTTTTTGCTTGATGCAAATATACCTTATTCTGCTTTGGGCGTTTTTAAAGAACATAATCTAGAAGCTATACATGCAAGAGATGCTAACTTAACTCGGGCAAGTGATAAGGAAGTCATGGTATTTACTATTAAAAATAAAATCATTCTTGTTACAAAGGATCTGGGATTTGCAAATATAACAATATTTCCAATAGACATGCATTATGGTATTGTAGTTTTAAGATTACCTTACTTCTTTAAAGCTGCTCAATTTGTTAATGTGTTAAGAGATTTCTTAAATTCAGTTGACGTAACATATTTAGAGAAAGCTATAACAATTGTAAAATTAGGTAGATATAGGATTAGAAAAATTGCATAACATTATTATTACTATGCGTTCTTCATAACTAAACGCCTTTCCTAAAAGGCTATATGCGGGAGACGCGATTTGAACGCGCGCACCCACTAAGGGACTAGCCCCTCAAGCTAGCACATTTGACCAGGCTCTGTCACTCCCGCAAACATTGCGCAGCTGGAGTGTTTTAAAAACCTTTTGATTAAACTTTTCCAAAAAGTTTATAGCTTGGCCAATTGCTCGTTGAAACTATCAAGCTTGCTGTCTAGTACATCAAACGTCTTTGTTATTATCTCCTTGTTAGTTAATTGACCCCATGATTCCATGAAGAATATGAAGTCTTTCTCACTCCCTTTTATTTCTATCTTGCCATCGGTAGCATCGACGCAAGCCATGCACAATATGCATTTCTTCTCATCAATGATCTTTATCTTTCCATCTTCTACCTTGTAAACATCCGTAGGGCAAACCTTGGCTCCCTCTATGGCCTTGGCATCCTTAATTTTAATCTCTGGATAGCCTCTGTAGAATGCAAGTGCTGGAGAATATTTGCTATGATCTCTTCCTTTTCCAAGGCTAGCTATCATCTCGACTTCTAGCTTCTGCCCCTTTAGCAACTTAACAATTGGCATGTCTGGATAAACAGGAATTATTTTTGGATCCTTGCTTTTGATGTCTCTTGCATAAACAGTCACAGGCCCGACTGCCTTTATTGTCAGTTCAGTCTGGCAGCTGGCGCATCCTTTACTCTTGCATTTACTGCATTCTTCTTTAATATTATAACCTTCCAAGTCTGTTTTCAAAGGCAATAATCCTAGCCTATGTGCGACTATCTCATCATACAAAGCAGAATTATTTTTTACAAAAGTAACAGTTTCAACAGCCATTACAGGAACTTCTTCCATTATAGTTCTTCTTAATGTGTTTGCTATATTTGCATCTATGTCTCTTATGATATAGCTTGATCTAAACTCGCCCTTGTCTAATAGTTCTACTTTCATTTCTTATTATCTCCTTGGTATATTCTCATTAGATCATCATACTCTAATTGTGCTTTCTTAAAGATCAGATTATCTTCATTATAAGATTGAGTCCATGGTATTGTTCTAATCATGAATTTTTGATACACATTATCAAGTTTACCATCCTTTTCTTTATCTACTAAAATTCTACCCATCAGATAGCCCCAAAATCCAGTTACTTCTACTCTATCCTTATACTCAATTATATTTTTTATAGAGCTACCCTCTCCTATATGTGTAATCTTATAAGAACCATTAACTATGTAATCTAATCCTTGTGGTGCGGCAAGCACTCCAGCTATTCCTAATCCAATTAACGTATTTTTTAATTTTCCTTTTAGTGTCATTTTTATTAGTTTTAAACTGTGTTAAAATATCCCTTTTTAAAGGTTGTGCTTTTAAAATGCAATATATAGTTTCTAGACGCTAGACACGTGACAAACACCCGCACAGGGTTTATAAAGTAAAATGCTTTATGTATGTCATGCAAATAAATGAGGTTATTTCTGAGATTATTTGGACAAATAATCTTAATCTTAGGCAGATAACAGAAGATCAATTTAAAGAGGTATTTTATTATTTAAAATCTATAACCAATAACTTTACTGAGATTACACCAGATTTAATATTAGAAAATAATCAATATTTGCTAATTTTTAGGATATGTCTAGGGCTTTCTCAAAAAGATTTCGGGGAAAAATTAGGCACTACTAAGGACTGGTGTCGACATACCGAAGCCCAAAGGAGAAAGATAATTCACAGAAAAGTTGCAGAAAGATATACGAATAAAATACAGGACTTGTTTTTACAAACGACAATAATCTTAGATGATGCTCTAAAACATTGGAATAACTATATGTTTTATTCAAAGGATCAAATATTACCTGAACCAGAAATACGATTAAAGCAAATATCAAAACTTGATGAAAAAGATCTAGAAAATTATTTTAACTTAATAAAGACAGAAACAAATAATTTTACTAGGTTTGATGTTGATTTATTTAAAAGAATACCCCAAAGTATACTTATCTTTAGAATAGTCCTAGGAATAGATCATAGAAAATTTGCTAAAATCCTTAATATAAATGATAGAGGTTTAAGAAAATATGAATCTTTCAGAACTTGGATAAAGCCTCAAATTGCTAAAAAGATAGTTAAGAGCATTAATGCGCTTTTTAGCGAATATAAAGATGATATTAACTTAGAAAAAGCTTTAGAAAATTTCAGAATCTTAACTGGATTTTATGGAAATAGGAATCTAAAGTCTATGACAAATCACGGATTGGTACGATTAGCAAAAACACAGTCAATTATCGAGGGTGAAGCCTATAGCTTATTAAATATTTCTAGAATACCTGTTGAACGTAATTGTGTTGTAGAGGGTATAAAGAAAAAATTTAATGTCGACTTTGTGATACCTAGTGTATCAAATCCTAAAATAGTAATAGAAAGCTTTATTTTTAAGAAAAGTGTTAAGAGAAACAACTGGAAATCTAAGGTGTTGATAACAGATCATAGATTTCAGGCATTAAAAATGAAAAATCCTGATTTGATTACAATTATGCTTATCAAATCTACAGAGCGACCAATTTTAGATTCTTTTATCAAAAAAGCTATTGAAACTGAAATCATAAATACTGATTATTACCTGATAAATAAAGAAATAGAGACCCTCCCAAATTTGTTAAATAATCTGCTAAATGTTACTACTAATTAGTCACACGCGCCTCCCCCTTCTGCCGCCTTTTTTTCTGCACGCATCGTGTGGAATTGGTGTAACGTCTTCTATCAATCCGATCTTCATTCCCATTCTCGATAAAGCACGAACAGCAGCCTGAGCACCAGGTCCAGGTGAACTCGGACCATTATGACCGCCAGGCGCTCTTATCTTTACATGAATAGCATTAATCCCTTTTTCTTTTGCATTCTCAGCCACAATCTTAGCTGCCATCATTGCAGCAGTTGGGCTAGATTCTAGCCTGTCTGCCTTAACAACCATTCCACCAGAAGCTTTTGCAATAGTCTCGCTTCCTGTTATGTCTGTAATATGGATTATTGTATTGTTATAGCTAGAAAAGATATGCGCAATTCCCCATCTCAAAGAGTCTCTCATTTAGTTTTAACCTCAATTTTTCCAGTTTTCTCAGATTTTGCCCCAGCTTTATCAGCTTTATCAGCTTTTTCCGTCAACGCTTTGTAAAAGGGTTGTTTTCCATCAAGGCTTTTCTTTCCGTCAACGCTTTGTAAAAGGGTTGAAGGCTTGTCTTCTGTTAAAGTAAACTTGCCAGAGAAAGCAATCTTGTCCCCCTCTCCAGATTCTAAAATATAAGAAGGAACTGTAACTTTCTTACCGCCTACCTTGATATGGCCGTGAACGATTAACTGTCTTGCTTGTGTGATTGTTTTTGCAACGCCTTTGTTGTACACAGCTGTCTGCAGTCTTAATTTCATAACATCATCAAGATTTAACCCAAACACGCTCTCAATCTTTGCATCTTTTCCAAGCAATCCAAGCCTATGCAGTCTTTTCATCAGTAATGCCTGCTCTTTCTCTGCCTGCTGGTCTCTTCTTGCGATTAATGCCTTAGCCTGTCTCTTGAATTTTTTTAGTATAGTCTGCATCTTCCATATCTCTTTCTTGTTCTTCAATCCATACTTCTTTGATATGGTTCTCTCTTCATTAATCCTGGTTGCTTCCCAAGGGTGCTTAGGCCCCTCATACTGCTTTCTTGCTTTTCTTGGATCTCCCATAATAAGAACCCAGGTTCTTATGAACTCCTGGTTGCTATCCCCCCAAATATTTTTTCGTGAACCTTTTTAGAAAAAACGTTCATTTCTTCTCCCTACCTTTCTTGTCTTCTTTAGCCTGATCACCAGGCTTTATCTTAGATCTTTGAACTCCAACAGCACCTTCTTTTCTAAAGTGTGCTTTTGTCCTTTGTCCTCTAACTGGCTGTCCGATAGCATGTCTTATTCCCTTGTAGCTTCTGATCTTCTGCATCATTCTTATGTCAAAGTCTCTTCTAAACTTCAAATCTGTGGAAATTAGATGCCTGTCTTTAGTATCTTGAGTATCTTTTCTTCTGTTTACGATCCAGTTAGGTAGTCCATGCCCAATAGGGTCTTTGATAATAG
>CAZTDM010000054.1:0-5435 GCA_964611795.1 Candidatus Woesearchaeota archaeon | reverse complement strand
CCACCTATAAAATTCTGGCTTCCTGGAACTGATATGTCATACACAGGTTCAGGCTTATCTAAATTGATACTTTCAATAGAACTAACCTTATCTAGATATAAATCATTTTGTAATCTTCTATATTTATGGCTTGCTGGTTTTAAAATTAAATCTTTATTCTTAATATTAGCATATTTCATGAATTCATCCTTGTCTTTTCTAGAATAAAACAGTATTTCATAATCTTTATTACTTCTATTCTCTCTAGTTCTTTTCCTTATTGTAGCAACTATACCATAAGCAAGCAATAATTGTGCAACACCGCTTGCTAATTGTCTGGATATAGTATAATAGCCAAAATAGCTACTATTAAACGTGCCATCGCCAGCATATAATGCAGACAAGAAATACCCAATTTTTTCTTTAGACAAGCCGAATATAAAATCAGGGACCTTCTTTTGTTCCTTTCTGCCACAATAACGATTTATTATTTCTGCCAGAACCTTATGACTGAATGATAATTCCATACACTCCCCATAGCCTCTGTCAATAAACCTCTCTCTTGGCAATGTACCGACAACAGTCTTTATACAATGCCTCATAGAATCCAGTATCTTCTCATCCTTATTGTAAAAGCTTATTTTGCTATTCCTTCCTGATAAGTTAAGTGTCCCATCAGAGATATAATAACCAAGCAATTCTAGAAATTCCTTACTAATCTTAAATTTAGCAGGGAAAGATTTGCTTCCGTAGATAAACTTAACCTTTATCTTGTCTAAATCAAACTCTATATTTGCTTCTTTCATAAGTTTCAAGAACATATCAGCCTTCATGGAAGCTGGCTTATGCCTTTTGAAATTTGAGTAATAGTCAGTTATAGATGCAATTCCGCATATTGAAGAAGCCTTATAATATCCAAGTTTATGTGAGGCCTCTTTTATATAGTATGGTACATAAACTCTTACATCTGGTAAATATTCTATTAAATTTATATAATCCAGATCCCTATAGCCGCTTGGCAATCTTCCAGGAATTACCACAATATTATTTTTCTTTAATTCATCAGCTCTAATGGAGATTAATTTATTTTTATAACTAAACAAAGAATGATCTGGGGTTGTAATAATCTCTCTACCAGTTTTTGTTACTATTTTAATAAGGTTTTTTCTAGCCGGGTGTTTTATTTTAAATTTAACAGGCAGTATTTTAACCTTTTCTGTCTTAGGATCTATAGTTACTGCTCTATATTTAACATCGTCCTTCAAATCTTTTATGGGAATCAATTTTGGATGTTCATCGTTAAGCACAAGAATCTTCTCATCTCCATGGATAGAAGCAGCTCCTTGGAATAAGACATAAGCCTCAGCTCCTCTTACCTCCCCAACAATAACATAATCTGGATTTTGCCTGAAGCTTTCCTTAAGAAGATCAAACAAGCTTACCTCACCATATTTGTTTCCTTCTCTTCCAGCTAATCCAATTCCTTCCCTGGCTACACTAGGCAGCCAGTTCTGATGATGCAGATTAAGCTCGCGAGTATCTTCAATGCTTACTACTCTTGCTTGTGGCGGGATAAAGAAAGCAAGAGCATTCAATAAGGTAGTTTTTCCAGAAGCTGTTCCACCAATTATCATTATATTACTCTCATACTCTATGGTCAACCATAAGTAAGCCAATATCTCCGGGCTTAATGTCCCCATCTCTATCAGCCTGGTTGGTGTCCATGGCTCTTTAGTGAACTTTCTTATTGTAAACGTTGGTCCTTTGCTGCTTATGTCAGTAGCATATGTCGCATTTACTCTGCTTCCATCTGGCAAACTTCCATCAAGCAATGGATTTGCATAAGAAATATACTTCCCGCATTTCTGAGCTAGCTTCTCAACCATGTTTGATAGTTTACTGCCAGATGTAAATATTACATTAGTCCTGACATTCCTGTACTTTCTATGTACTAGATATATTGGAGAATTAGCTCCATTGCACTCTACATCCTCTACATAATAATCTGCCAGAAAAGGCTCAATTTCATTCATACCAACAAAGTCTCTATAAATATAATATATGATCTTGAGATAGCTTTCAGTGCTAAGCTTTATTCCAAGCTCAGATAACAATACATTGATGTTTTTCTCTAAATATCGTATTACAGTCTCTCCTTCCTTTACACTTATGAAACTTATATTAATTAGCTCTTTAATTCCATCTCCTAAGAACGCCAGCACTTTCCTATCTTCATCTGTCAATATAGGCTCTTCAACAACATACACCAGTTCCTTATTCTCTGTGTCCCAAAATATATGCGCATATGCATACGGTGGCAATAAAGGATATCTTACATTTACATCCCTAGCATCCTTGAACTCTGGTAATGTAACAGCTCTAGGTCTAGCTTCTATAGTAAAGATAGGCTCATCTCCACTAGTCTTTAGAACACCTGTCCTCTTTTTCCAAAACATATGCTAGATTATAGATCTATAATTTATATACTTTTCCAGAACTAAGCTATACGCTCCTTATTTCTACTATAATCTCTCCGCTACCAGGATCTACTCCATTGTTCTTTACAGTCAACTCTTTCCTTCCTATGATATTAGAATCTCCAAATAATCTAAGGTCTGCAAACCCGTTGTACCTTAAAGAAAGCTCAACCTCATATCTTCCTGCTGAACCTGTCTTTTTTGTTGTCATTAATATATCTCCATCTCTTATAGGTAATCCAACCTCTGTAAAAATAGTCTTGCTCTCCATACTCCAATTGATAGTATCATAAAAATCATTGATAATCAAGCTTCCCCTTTCTATTGAGATTGTAAAGCTTCTCTGGCTTCCTGGTCCTTCTCTTATAACAGTTCTTACAGCATTGTTAATGCCAAACATAACATCTTTTGTCTCAACTATTATATTCCTGTCTCTTATCTTATTGATTACCGGAATTCCTGCCGCAAGCAGCATAGCAACGATTATAGTTCCAAGAGCTATATAAAGAACTGCTGAAATCCACGTATCTCCCTTTTTCATAGCTCTCCTTTAGAACTAACTGCATCCGCCTTCTAGATTTGGCGATATTAAAGTGAAAGTATCTATTTTCTGGCCGCATGCTCTCAATGTTCCATCATCAAGCTTAATCTGGGGTATAACATCAACTTTTGTTATTCCGAGTGATAATCCAAATGGAACTGAATATGTTCTTGCATTGAATGAATCTAACGGTAGAGCACATCCTCCAGTAAAACATCCTCCAGCTGGAGATAGAGTTCTAGTCTCTACATTGCCTCCAACCTCATACATCCTTACAATAAATCCGTGAACAGGCTCCTCATTCTTGTTATCAACTATTATATTCATAGGAGTTCCACCTGGTCCGCCAAATCCAACGCAAGAAGCATTTAGAATATCAACTTGCACCTTAGAAATGCAGTTTATCTCTGCCTGTGCACTCTTACCAGTATCTTCTGTAGTTTGTTTAAACAAAGCCTGCCCCCAAACCATTACTAGAGCAGCCAATGATATTGTTATCCCTATTAGTAATACTGTTGCTATTAAAGGAGATAAACCTTTTTTCATATAACCTCTCTTTTTAAAGTTTTTTGCTGAAGCTTTCCGTCAACGCTTTTCTAAAGGGTTGCTAAAAGCTTCTTTGCGAACTTTCTTTTAAAGAAAGCTCTTACTAATATTTATAGCTTACTATTAACAGCTACTGGCATCTATCTCTATTGCTATCTTCCTGCTGTCGCATGTAGCCTGTTCATTTCCAGAATACCAGACAGGAATTACCTCAATTGCCTTTGGCATGCTGATCTTTGTAGTATCATAAACAAACTCTATTGTTTTCTTCTCATTTCCATCCAAGGCAACTCCGGCAATGCTGCTTGTTGCCTGGCTGTTCTCTCCGACAACTCTACCTCTCAAATTCGGCAATGCTATGCTCTTAAGATTCTCAACGTCAACTATTACAGCTCCTCCACCAGGCTTGCATCTTGCATCTTCAACATCAATTTCTACTTGTGACTCGCAATCTAGCTTTCCTTGTGCAAATCCAGCTGTTTTATCAATCTGCCCCCTAATTATTCCAGTACCCCAGAAGATTACAGCAGCAGCTACAGCAAGAGCAAATCCTATTAGCAATACAGTAGCTATCAAAGGAGAGATTCCTTTTTTACTTAAAGAACTACTTTCTTCTCTGAACAAGCTACATCCCTCCCTTCTTCATTAATAGTTACAGGAATATAACTCTTACTTTGGCAGCCTGTTATGCCCCCATATTGCCTGACTTCTCCAGGCAATAATCTTGGACTTAACGTTACTTTACTTGTGCTTCCTGCTTGTATTATTATCTTGTCCACCCCAAATAATCCTGTGTTCTTTATATGGCACGTACTATTTATATTTATTGACAAATCAGGGCAATAAAGGTCTATATCAGCGCTCTCGCTTGGCTTGAACTGCTTTACATTTCCTATTGCCCAGTTAGTTACTAATGCAGCAAGAGTTATTCCCAGTCCAACTAATAATACCCAAGCTATTAGTGTCTCTACCCCTTTCTTATTCAAAACCAAGGTTCAGAAACCTCCTCTTTCTTTCCTGTTTTCTTTCCAAGGTTTCTTTTTTAAAGAAAGCTTTAGCATGTCGTCCACGCTCCTGATCCAGAATACTGGCAAGTTCTTACATTAGAAGTTCCAAATTCTTCATCTTCAGTTCTAAACACAACATCAAATGAATTGTCTGTGCTTCCCCTGTCATATAGATAAGGCACTCCAAGAACATCTATCCTAAGGTTGTCTACAGATGCCAAGGTTGAAGAATAATAATTTGAGCTGAAAGACCCGAGCTTGACAGGAACAACATGCATAAAGTCCTCTCCGCCGATAGTTACCCCAACCTGATTTATAGATTCAGAATCTGAACTAAATCTCCGCCCGCTTTGAGCCAGGGGATCTGAAGAATTATAGTATACTATAGTATCTCCGGGAAGATGGTTTTCTATTACTGTCTTGCTATTGTCCCCATAAACATAAACTAACCCTATGTTAGGATCTCTAGTTCTCGCGTATGCTATGAAATTAGCTGTGAATGGTGCTATTAAGCTAGCCTGTATATCTGCTATCCTGCTATAAATTCCATAGTTGATAATCTTAGTAACTTCAGTCAAATAATTATCTGCTATCCTGTTAAAATCTGTAAACCTAGGCTGTTCTCTTATGACATTTACCTTTGTAGAAAGGCTGTACAGTATAAGTATAATTATTATAGCAGCTACAAGGTAGAACTGCCCTCTTTTTCCAATCATATAATTGCTGTTAGTTGCTTAATTTAAATAGTTTATTATAAGAGCCTCGAGAGAGTGCTGAGCTCCCTAAACCTTTATGGAGATCACATATATTTAAAAATGTTAACATCTTTGAGGCTGTGTCCTGAATCTCCAGAACACAGCAAGAAGATTATATAGAATCATACTA
>CAZTDM010000053.1:0-5613 GCA_964611795.1 Candidatus Woesearchaeota archaeon | reverse complement strand
TGCTTAGCTCTCACGTGAGATACCGCGTCCTTCAGGGCGCGGAGTATCATTTTAATCCTCCA
Organism: Candidatus Woesearchaeota archaeon; assembly: GCA_964611795.1. Lineage (GTDB taxonomy): Archaea > Nanobdellota > Nanobdellia > SCGC-AAA011-G17 > CAZSRE01. The sequence goes on along the minus strand of CAZTDM010000053.1, from coordinate 5,551 downwards.
ATATTTATTCTATTATATATAGAAAATATTTAAACTTTTTTATCAAATTGCTTGGCTACTTTGTCTGCTCTCTGGCCTTCATTATGCTCTCAATCATCTCATGATTTTCCTTATGCCATTCCACATACTTAGCTAAGCCCATCTCGAATGGGGTTCTTGGCTCCCAGTCTAATTCTCTTCTGGCCTTGTCTATGGAAGTAAACTTGCCCTGATAATCCCCAGCTCTTGCTGGTGTATAGACAATCTCTACATCTCCAAGCACATTCTTTATGGTTTCTGCAATCTGCCTTATTGTAGTCGGCTTGTATCCATCAAAATTATACACCTGGTTCTTTGCAATCTTCTTCAATGCAGCAACATTAGCCTCTGCCAAGTCCTCTACATAGATGAAGAATCTAAACTGGCTGCCATCTCCCTGTATCGTCAATGGCTGCTTGTTCAAGGCCTTTCTTACAAATATAGGTACTACAGCAGTAGGCCTAGCTCTTGGCCCATAAGGAATGCCGTATCTCATTATTGTAAAAGGCAGGCCATAAAGCTTGTTATAATCATTAATCAGCATCTCTGCAGCTATCTTCGTAGTATTATATATATGCCCTGCTCCAGAGCTTTGCAAATGAGTTTCTTCATTAGCCATTGTTCCATGGCTTCCGGAATATATCCAGACCGTGCTTGCAAACAAGACTCTCTCTATGTCTAGCTGCCTTGCAGCCTCAAGTATATTTCCCGTTCCATTTACATTCAATCTTACAGCCCATAATGGATCGTTTACAACATCATTTACATCGGCAGCGCCGGCAAGATGGTAAACAACATCGCAATCCTTGATTGCATTCTTGATTTCATCAAAATTAGTTATGTCAGCCTTTACATACTCTACATCTTTCCTATGCGGATTTTTTATATCAATAACCCTGATATCATCTACAGCAGCTCCTTTTAGCTTGTCAACTACATGGCTTCCAACAAATCCAGATCCGCCTGTAATAGCAATTCTCATGATCAAAAAGCCAATTTGAGTATTTATAAAGATATATATGATGCAGTAAATATTTATTCTTTTTTAAGGAAAATCTCTATATAATACATAATCTCTTCTTTCTTATTGACATTGATAGAAACCTCTAAACCATAACCTGTTGGCTTTGCAAGCAATATACTTTCCTTCATTAATTCTTTTATAATCTCCTTTACTCTTCCAGCTAAATCTTTCGGAAATCCTTTTTGAAGATTATCAATAGAAGTATGGCTGTGTTTAAACTTTCCTAATCTCGTAAGCTTATGCAGTATCTTACCTTTAATTTCGTTATCAGTCCACAAAGTCTATCAAAGCATACTTTGAATGTAAAGATTTATATACTTTTACCATTCTAACAATCCACATGAAAGAAAGCTCACTGTTACTTAGATTAACATCAGAAACACCATTATTTAAGATAATTGACTTCCTAGTAGAGAACAAAGGACTTGAATTTACTAAAAAAGATATTATAGAAGGCTCTAAAATATCCAGAGCAACCTTTTTCAACTACTGGAAAGTCATTGAGAGTTACGGATTAGTAAAAGTTACTAGAAAATTTGGTAAGACTAAACTGTATACTTTAAACTCTAACAACATTATTGTAAATAAGATATTGGATTTAGAGAAAGAGTTAATATCTAATGAAATAGAAAAAGAAAAGAAAGAATTGGTTTTGTCTAACTAAATAACCTGCTTCAAACTGTCAACAATATAATTAATCTCTTCATCAGTCATTGTGTTATACACAGGCAGGCATATATGCCTTGCACATAAACTCTCAGAATTTTTGAACTCGTTCTCATTAAACTTGAACTTCTTGAAAGCAAGCTGCTTATGCAATGGCTTCTCATAAACCTCTCCAGATAATCCGATATTAAACTTCTCCTTAAGATCTTTCTTTATTCTTGTCCTGTCTATTCCTTCATCTAGCATTACAATATATTTATAGAAATTATTAACGCTTCCTGGCTCAACCTTGAATGGCTTTAATCCAGATACATTTTTTAGCTTCTGGTCAAACTTGCTGGCAATCTGAGTTCTTTCCTTGATAAACTCATCCATGTGCTTGAAATGGGTTAATCCTATAGCAGCATGGAACTCGCTCATCCTAAAATTATGGCCGAATTCTACAAAATCAGCAGACAAGAAGCTTGCCTTTCCCTGGTCCCTGAATACTCTTGTCTTATCTGCTATCTTCTTATTATCTGTTATTATGACTCCGCCTTCTCCTGAAGTAATTATCTTAGTAGGATACAAAGAGAAGCTGCCTGCAACTCCAAAAGTTCCAGCATATTTGCCATTTAACTTTGCTCCATGTGCCTGAGCAGCATCTTCTATCAAAGGAATCTTATGATCATCGCAAATCTTCTTTACTTCTTCAATGTTTTTGCTGATATATCCCCCAATATGGACATAGACAACAGCCCTTGTCTTCTTGCTTATCTTTTCTTGCAAGCTCTCTGGACTCATGCAGAAACTGTCATCAATATCAGTCAATACTGGCTTGGCTTTTGCGTGCATTACAGCACTTCCAGTTGCAATAAAAGTGTTAGTAGGAATTATTACTTCTTTCTTCTCAACTCTAGGCTTTAATGCTCTTAATGGCAATTCTAATGAAGAAGTTCCTGAATTGACTGTAATAGCATGCTTTACTCCCTTATACGCAGCCCACTTCTCCTCTAGCTCTCTCCCGTACTTGCCAAGAGTAAAGCTTCCTGTATTGAATATATCATTAAACCTATTAAATATCTCTGCCCTATCTTCTTGAGAAAAAACAATCTTGACAGGCGGAATTTTCATAAAACTTCATTATGATGCCCATTAAGAAGTCTTATAAATATTTCTATGGTATAACATATAAATGAATATTCTGATGATAACGCCTGGAATAGATCCTAATAATGATGTCTTTGGATTTGTACATTCCCAAATAATATCTCTTGCATCTAAAGTAGATAAGCTCACAGTAATAACTCTGCGCCCAACAAATGATGTTCCAAGCAATGTAAAAGTGATACCAATAAAAGATGGAAATAGATTCTCAAGATTTTTAAGATTAAACAAGGCAATCCATAATGCATTAAGAGATGATAAATTTGACTTGGTGTATGGTCATATGTATCTTGAGTTCTCTTTGATAGCAATTCCATATCTTAAGTTGTTTCCTACTCCATTAGTCATATGGTATGAGCACAGCTCTACTCCATTAAAACTAAAGATTGTTCATAAGTTTGCAAAAAAGATCTTCTCAGCATCAAAGCATGGTTTCAGGCTGCCAAGCAACAAGAGCGTTGTCATGGGCCAGTGTGTAGACACTTCTTCTTTCAAGCCTGTAAAAAACAAGAATCCTAAAGAGATCTTGTCTGTAAGCAGGCTGTCTAGAAGCAAGAACATACACACCATGATAGATGCTATCGCAAAACTTAATGATAAAGATCTAAAGCTTACAGTAGTTGGAAGCCCGCCAGATGAAGATAGCCAGAAATATCTTGATGGATTGAAAGAGCAGGTTAAGAACTTAAATCTTGATAATCAGGTTAAATTTGCAGGTTTTGTTAATCATAATGAAGTTAAAAATTATTATAACAAAGCAGCTATATTCATTAACACAAGCAAAACACAGAGCCTTGACAAGACAGGAATTGAAGCCATGGCATCTGGATTACTGCTTCTAGCTTCTAACCCAGCTTATTCAGAAGTGTTAGAAGGTTATAAGCATAAAGATATTCTTACATGCAGCGATGAACAGGTTGCAGATAAACTCGCATTTTTATTAAAGCTTCCTGAAAAGAAAAAAGCAGAGATCTCTAATGATCTAAGAAAAATAGCAATAGAAGGCCATAGCGTAGAGCATCTAACATCTAAGATGGTTGAAGAGTTCAATAAACTGCTTGCAAATAGTTAGTTGTTAAATATGTATTCAAAATGAAGATAAGAATCTAGGTATATCTTATCCCTTTACTAGTTTTAGGTGGCTCTTAACATCTTTATCAACTTCTGGTTTATTTGTCACAGTAAATCCTGACTCTTCCAATTTACTGACAATGTCTTTATAAGCTTGACGTACACTATCTAAGGATACGCAACGTCGAAACATGCGTCTTCCTGTATATTGCATCCCTAATATTGGATCTATCTCTACATGGGCTTTATATGCTGTATATGTAGTTCCAGAGATTAATAAATCAATATTATAATCTCGATTAATCCAACCACCGTCATCTAGGTAACCAGCATAGCGTATATCAACTTTAACATTTTTATGGTCTCTTTTTTTACAAGTTCCATAAATTCATCCAAGTTTCCAGTTCCGCCAAATAAAATATTTGTTAAACTCATCTTATTCTCCCATCACCTGCTATCCTAATGAGCTATAGCATAGAAATTAATTTAAATGTATCTATTAGTTGCAAATAGTTAGGTTTATAAGATTTCTTAATACTATCTTGGTGGGGGAAACTATGTGTGGGATTACAGGTATAGCTGGCTTTAACGACAAGAACCTTGTTACAAGAATGACTAAGTCATTAGAGCACCGAGGCCCAGATGATTACGGCTATTACTTCGATGATAATATCGGCTTAGGCAATAGAAGACTGAGCATCATAGACCTGCCAACAGGCAAGCAGCCAATCCACAACGAAGACAAGTCAATCTGGATAACATTCAATGGAGAGATCTTCAACTATAAAGAGCTAAGGAAAGAGATAGAATCTCTTGGCCACAGATTCTACACAAACTCAGACACAGAAGTTATCATCCACGCTTATGAGCTCTGGCCAGACTTTGCCAGCAGGCTTTCTGGACAATTTGCTTTCGCAATATATGATTCAAACAAGAAAAAGATTATACTTGCAAGAGACAAGCTCGGAGTCAAGCCATTATACTATTGCCATATAGATGGAAAGCTTATTTTCGCTTCAGAAATAAAAGCAATACTCAAACACAAAGAGCTTAAGAAAGAGATAAACTATGATGCATTATCTGATTATCTTACATTCAGATATGTTCCAGGCAAGAACAGCCTCATCAAGGATATAAGCAAATTGCCTCCTGCATCAATTCTTACATACAAAGATGGTACTATAGAAATAGAAAAATACTGGGATGTCCGGTCAAACATACAGCATGCTTCAGAAGATTACTTCATAAAAAAGATAAGGGAAACACTAGAATCATCTGTAAAAAGCCAGATGATAGCAGACGTTCCGATAGGTGTTTACCTCTCAGGCGGAATAGACTCAGGCGTAATGACCGCAATAATGTCAAAGCATGCATCAGAGCCATTGAAGACATTCTCTGTTGGATTTGACGTAGCCGACCAAGATTTAAGCAATTACATCAACGAGACAAAATACGCAAGGTCTGTTGCAGAAAAATATAATACAGATCATAAAGAGATAATAGTAAGCCAGGATATAATCAAGGTTCTTCCGAATGTCATCAATCATCTGGATAATCCGATAGCATTTGAGACAGCAATGCCATTATATTATCTTTCAAAGCTGGCAAAAGATAAGGTAAAGGTTA
>CAZTDM010000052.1:3738-5764 GCA_964611795.1 Candidatus Woesearchaeota archaeon | reverse complement strand
GCATCCTTAACCATCTGCCAGCCATTTAGTGTGGATGCTCTATTAGAATTAGACTCATTTTCAAGCAGATAATTACCCTCGATGTAATTTTTTGCTTCTTCCAGGCTTTTCTCATCTAAGTTCTTTAAATTCTTTATCTCTTTTAGGATTATATCCTTGATAATCTCTTTCTTGTCTTTGTGAGCATTTAGAGTAATTGCAAATGTTCCAAAGCCAACATTGGAATCATGCTGAGCCGCGACACCATAACTTAATCCTCTCTTAATTCTTATTTCTTCGAACAACCTTGATGACATCCCTCCTCCGAGAATTGCTTTTATTATGTCTAGGGAATAGCTATGTGGATTGCTGCGGGATGGAACTTTGTATCCAAAAACCATATATGAGTCTTCTGTCTTCCTTATTTCAGTCACTATATTCGGCTTTTTCTGCAATGGTTCATCTATTTTTTCTTGTTTAGGCAGCTTTCTTGGCCCGAAAGTAAACTCTTTTTTTATCTTATCAAAGGGATCATTAACATCTCCCACTATTGCTATGGACATATTATTTGGGATGTAATGCTTTTTGTAATAGTCTATTACCCATTCTTTTTTCATGTTTTTTATTGTTTCTACACTTCCATAGATTGGGAACTTTGCAGGGTGCTTCTCGAATAATGCCTTATAGAAGAGTAGCCATTGATAGCTGCGAGGATTGTCGTTAGTAAAACTGATTTCTTTCAATATTACGTCTCGCTCTTTTTCAAATGAATCGTTGAACAAAGTGTTCTGCATCATATCTGCAAGAACCTCAACACCAATATTAAAATGCTTTTTCGGTACTACAGTGTAATAAAATGTTCTTTCATGGCTTGTTGCAGCATTAAACTCTCCACCTATCCTATCTATCTCTCTTGAAATTGCAATAGCATCTTTTCTTTTATTAGTTCCGGTAAATAGAAGATGTTCTAGGAAATGAGAGACCCCAGCAAGCTTTCTTGGCTCATTGCAGCTGCCTGTTTTTACATTTACTTCAATAGCTACTGAGTTTGAATTCTTTTTTTCAAATATTACAGTAAGTTCATTAGGAAGAGTTTTAATTTCCATATAATAGATTGTTAGAACTTGTATTATAAATGTTACTGTTTAGCCATTAACAAATTTAGCACCATACCAGGTTATACCCGGAATCGGATTGATACTAGTGCAATTAGATAGTTGGTTACTTGAAAAGGTGATTTCTGTTGAGCCTGGTACACCGACATAGCGTTTGAAGATAAATCTCATTAGCCAATTTTTACCAGAAGCATTAAGCCCGCATCCAGAAGTGCCAAGGGTTGATGCACCTACAAATAAGGTACCTGTGCTAGGATCACTATTTTGATAGCTTACTAAAAATGAACCACCAACGAGGTACGTGCCCTTAACATAGCTTTTGTATAATAAGATATTTGGATCAAAATGTAAATTGAATGGCGCGTGTGCTACATTTGTATTTACATCATTGATGATGACGTCGAAAATGAGATGTGTTTGATTAAGATAGTAAGGTTGCAACGATACTGTATTTGGTTTTAGTGTTGATAGATGGGGATAAAATCCTACTGGTATGGTTGTACTTGTAGTGGAAGTTGTTGAAGGCGGAATTCTACAAGCTCCATCGTTGCATAAGTAACCATTTGGACATTGTGTTAATTGAGAAGTGTAAGCATTTTTGCTATAACAGTAATATTCATTTACAGCTTGAGAAGACTGGCAGTAATCTAATGCAGACCCTTGAGAAGATGATACCAATTCTTTTATGAAAATATTTTGACCATAATCTGTATCTGAACATCCACCACCACCAGGATTAGGATTCTTTCTTACAGCTTCTCCTGTTGCAGAAAATGCACTTCCTATTAACAATCCAGCAACTAGAACTCCAACAACATACAGTATGACTTTTTGATTATCCAAATTTCCACCTTTTATAGAAAAGTTAAGACCATATGATATATATATATCGGTTTAAAAAATTTTATAGAATTATTATTTTTTTAATTTCT
>CAZTDM010000052.1:0-3728 GCA_964611795.1 Candidatus Woesearchaeota archaeon | reverse complement strand
GGTTTAAAAATCCAGAATTTATGCAACTATTGCTTAGATATATATTTGTTAATCAATTGAGAGAGAAGCTTTGCATCTATTTTTCCACGGTGTTTTGACATAAGCATGCCCATTACAGCATTGAAGCCAGAATCTTTATTCTTTTCTATTGTATCTTTAACCTCTTGCTCTAGCTGCTCGGGAGATAACTGCTTATAATCATTAAGATTTGGCTTGTGGCCTTGAGCAAACTTTGTAAGAATGTCTAATATTGCTTCTTTAGTTATCTCTTTATTATTTAAGGCTGCAAGAATAAACTTGAAATCTTGTTCTTTTATCTTATAAGGGTCTAGATTGAATCTTGATTTTATCTCTTTTGGAGCTTCTATCAATGTCCTTACTATCAAACTTGGTTCTACATTCTGATATTCATTAGCGTAATAATCTAGGTCTAATCCTGATCTTACCACTTCCCTTGCCATTTCTGGATTTAGCTTATAATCTTGCTCTAAACGAAGAGTCTTTGCTGATAATAACTCTGGAAGTTTTATCTTTGATATTCTTTCTTTTGTTATTATAAGTATAGGGATGTCTGTCTCTGGATACATTCTTTCTGGACCAGGCATAGGGCGCAAGAAAGAGGTTGTCAGATCTTCATTTGCTTTTCTAACTTCTCCAACAATTTTAGATAATCCAGACAGTCTTTTGATTTCATTTTCTATTATTAGTGGGATGCTGCGAAGATCCTGGAAACCTTTTATTTCTATTTTTGCCTCGTTCTTTATTGAGAGATTTAAATCTTGGCGGATAGTGCCTAGCCCACGTTTTACTTTTCCTGTTGAACGTAGAATCATGCCAAGAGTAGATGCAACTTCTTTTGCGTGTTCTGCGTCTTTTATATCTGGTGCTGTTGATATTTCAACCAAAGGAATTCCTAGCCTGTCAAGGCTGTATGTAGTAGAAGTTTTATCTTCAGACACTTTCCTGGCAGACTCTTCTTCAAGATATATGCCTGGTATGTTGACTATTCCTTTTGAGGTTTCAACTTTTCCATCTACAGCTATCAATGCTGTTCTTTGGAATCCAGAGGTGTTGCTTCCATCTAATACAACTTTTCTCATTACTATTGCTCTCTCTAATATTGTAGCCTTTAGTAATAATGCAATCTGCAATACAGTGTCTAATGCTTCTTGGTTTATTATGTGGGGTGGTTCTTGATCTAATTCAACTTCACAACATGCTATTGAAGGAACCTCATAGATTATAGTTTTTTGCTTACTTAGTTCATAACTAGCAGCAGTATCTAATTTTCCTAATTCGCCAAGTCCTAAGCGTAACTTTCTTTTTATTCTTTTAATTACTGTACCTTCTAAAATTGTAGATGGGCATTTACAAAATAATTTATTTGTGTTTAGTTCCTGATGTACTTCTAATCCTATTTTGACTTTTAGTTTATCGTAATCTATCATTTCTATCACTTTTTATAATATAATTAAAAAACTCCGATAAAACACCACTGCAAAATATTGGTTCCTTCTTACAAGTATAAGTCGGCTCTATTTGGAATATATTTTTTGTAGTAGATATAATATCATCAAAGTTTTCATTAAATGAATTTATATAACTTTTTGAGAAGGTAATGCCGCCATTTCTTATTCTAACAAAGTTTGCTAATCTTATTATTCTATCATCAAGAGTTAAAGGTAATTTAACAGAATTTGTTGAACCCTTGCTTTTTTTAAATTTATATCTATTAATTACTTTTAAAATTTCTTTTTTCGGCAAACCCATATCCTTTAATGCAATAATTATCTTATATAATGGGATATTATTTCTTTTATAATTTTTTTGATTATATCTTTTAAGTAGTTCTTTACCATTTTCTAAAAAAATACTTTTACTAAACATTTTGTCATAGTCAATTATTTCATTTAATGGTATTTTATTTCTTAACTTGTTTACAACAAAAAAATCTTTATAATTAAGTTTCTCATTCAATAACCTTAGCTTGAGGGGATGTTTAAATCCCAATCTTCTGGCGAATTCTCTAAATGAGACGCTTCTAATAACTATCACGTGCGAAAATCCCTTTTTCCTTTTTGATTTATAAGTGGAGAAATATATTTTATTTCTATTTAAATAATCACATAGAGAGTTTATTATCTTGTAACTCATGGATTCGACTGATACCTTCTTTGATTTTCTAGCTATCGAACCGTCCCCGTCCATGAATCCCTGCCAAAAGCTAATTTCATATTTTGTGTTTAGGTAAGCATCTGGTATATCTATCGTGTAGGCTTTTGTACCGGGAAATAGTTTAAACTTGTTTAGAAAAAGCATAGCTAGATTTTTATCCCTAAATGATAGTCTATACATGTTACCTATTTTCCTAATTTTAGGTAATCTTCTGTCTAGGAATTTTTCTAAAATTTCTTTTATTTTGGATATATGCTCTTTAGAATATTTCAGTTCGTTATTATATTGGGATCCGTCACAAAATTCAAATCTAAAACCAGAACTATCTTTGTAAAAAGATCCATCTGCCATAAAATTCCCAATAACATATGCAAATTTATGATTAAGTACGGTTTTCATTTTTAATATAAGAATGCACGGTCTTCAATTACCTCGGCTATCTCGCCAACGTAATTATTTTGCATCTCTTTTTTTACCTTTTCCACATCTTTTATATTACCAAGAAGCCAGCCTAGTTTTGTATAGGCTGTCTCTGTAAGCATGTCTAAGCCAGATATTACTCCAGCTGATTGTAAATCTCTTCCTGTCGAGTAAACATTAAGATTAGTTCTTCCATATGGTGATTGTGAAGTGATAATAATAGGCATTTTCTTTGAAAGACTTGCAAGTTTAGCCAATAGCTCTTTATGATGCTTGGTGTATTTATCTATTGAGTTTATTGGAGCGTGGCCAAGACCAGTGCCTTCTATTATCAATCCCTTGTAATTATCATAAACGTTCAATTCTTTAGGATTGAAGCCAGGGCGCATTTTTACTATTGCCACTCTCTTCTCAAAGTTTGTATTGACTTTTAGCTTGCCTTCTTTGTTATAATCAGAACGGAGGAAAGTAATATCCCCATTAGGATGAACCTTTGCGATTGGGAGCACATTAATGCTGCTGAATGAATCTCTCCTGCTAGTATGCATCTTCTTTGCCTTAGTTCCTTGATGAATAAAACAGGCATCATCTTCTTCTGTTGCGTGCATGCAGATTGCAACTCCTTTAAAGTTTGTCTTTGCTATAAACTGAGCTGAGCAGATCAAGTTTAATGCTGAATCTGAGGAGGCTCTGTCAGAAGAACGCTGAGCCCCAGTCAATATTATAGGTACTGGTGGATCCTGTATCATAAATGATAATGCAGCAGCTGTGTAGGACATCGTATCTGTGCCGTGAGTGATGATTATCCCCTTAACTCCTGATTTGATCTCTTTTTCTATCTGCTTTGCCAGGATTGACCAGTGTTCTGGCTCTAGATCTTCTGAAAACATCTGGAAAACTAGATTAGACTGGATGTTTGCAATCTTTTTCAGCTCTGGAAACATTGCTAATAGTTCAGACGGAGAAAATTTAGATGAGACTGCTCCTGTTCTATAATCTACGCGGGCACTGATTGTACCGCCAGTATGTAGAATTGAGATTGTTGGAAGGTTTTTAGAATGTGAAATCTTGACAACTGCTGCTTGTTTTGCTTGTTTTGCTTTTTTAACCAATTTTATATCTTTAATTTCATC
>CAZTDM010000051.1:0-5782 GCA_964611795.1 Candidatus Woesearchaeota archaeon | reverse complement strand
TAATGTCATTCTTCAGCCTTAGATTCTGGAGATCCGCAGAAACCAAACCAATAGACATCGTCTTCGCTTGGCAAGCATCCTTTGTAGCTAGCAGGAGCACAATCGCATGTAAGGCTAGAATCGCTGCAAAACTTGTCCTTGCTAAAGTCGCCTGAGCAAGAATCTCTGTTAGTATAACTGCAGGAATCAGATGAGACACAGCATCCTTTCTCTTCGGAACGGCAGAGATTTATAGCATCCTGCTCTGACTTGATGCTTGCATCAAACTTAAATCCAACATTCTCAAAACTAGCAGCTGCAGCCTTGCATTGTGCCTGTGTAGTAAAAGAGCATTCATTTCCTATCTGGCATGCTCCTTTCTCACATTGAGGAATGTTACAATTAGGATCTAGAGAGAAACTTCCGCCTTTAGCTTCACACAAGCTTCTAGGCGAGTTAGTAAAGCAGATTCCTTCTGGATCGTTGCAGCAGCCTAGCTGGCAGAAATTTGTATTCTCGCATAATGCAGGAGCTACTCTAAATGCAGGATCACATTCATCTTGGGAGGTGAACTGGCAATAGTCTCCGGCTTTTGTTTTCTGGCAGCATGCATTTGCTGCTTTTACCGGCTCTGCTAATAATAAAAGATTAAATGAAGTAGACAGAAGCATGACTACCAAGAATAATGCAGTGCTCTTTTTTCTCATGGCTCTCCCTCTATTGCAAACTGGAATATATAAGGACTGGTTCTTACATTAATTATATATACTTTGTCTGGGAATGGGCGCTGCTTCTCTATCCTTATAAGATTATGAACTAGCATATATGGCAATGGATCGAATTCGCCGACCTGGGCTTCAGAATCTATTATTTCTATTGCCGTAAGATACAATCTGCCGAGTGGGATGCTGACTGTTGAGCTGAACCTTGAAACTGTAAGCCTTGCATTATCTCTGCTTAGAGTTATAGGATAATCAACTATAACCAGGACATTGTTCTGCCCTATTGTAGTAGATACTTCTAGATTACCCGGCTGCAATGAATAGCTGGATGATCTAAAGCTGTCTAGGTTAATGCAATTTCTGAGATTATTTTCCAGATAACTTGAAACTTGATTCTCAATGTCTCTTAAAGTCAATACCCTATTTACGCAATTGTCTGAGCCAGGAATATTATAACAAAGGTAGCTGACCCTGTTTCCATTGAATTGCAATGCTTTCAATGGTGTTAGAGTTCCTCCCTGCTTTCCTATTATTTCAAGAACTCTTGCAGCCTGCTCTCTTGAGCACTCATCTATCCTAGATTCTATTGCTGTTTTCTTGCTTGAAATGAAGCTTTCCGGAGAAACTCCCAGGCCAATGCTTCTTGCATATAGAAAAAGACCTAGAACAGCAAGAATTACTATTCCTATAATTACAAAGGTAGTAACTTGCGCTCTTTTTAACATACACTATTTAAACTGGTTGGAAACTTTATAAATATTTTGATTATCCTTGGATAGCAAACTGGAATATATATGGAGATGTTAGCTTCTTTATTACATAAATTTTGTCAGGATAAGGCTTGAGTTTTATGATTTTATACTGCTTATTTTGAAGCATATATGGCAATGGATCAAACTCGCCAATTGCTGCTTCGTCTGAAATAATCCTGTTAGCTACATTGTAAAGGCTGCCTAGCGGGAAATTATGTGTCACAGAGTATCTATCATTGGTTCTTGTCTCTCCTGTTGTTTTCGAAGTTATTTTTATTTGATAATCAAGATTGACAAGTACAGAGTTATCTCCTATGTTTGTAGTTACTTTCCATTCTTTTTCCGGAGTAATAGTATATTGATTAGAAGAAAACTCGCCTAGATTAATGCATGAGGATAGCAAGATGCTTGTTGCTTCGTTTAACGAATCTTCCATATCGCCTTTCAACAATAATCTAGTCCTGCATTTATCTGATGACTCCATGTTATAGCATAGATAACCTATGGTTGTATCATTATAGAAACGGAAACTGCCTTCAAGAGTCTTAATATAGCCTCCTTGCCTTCCAATGGCTATTATTTCCTGCTCAGAGATATCTTGCAGGCAGGATGAAATGTGCTGGTTAATGGCTATCAATTCTTCATCCAGGCTTCCTCCCCTAGATATAAATGTAAGGCTTCCTCTTAGGAATATTAAGAACAATAATGTTGAGACTATCAGTATGCCAATAATAACAAACATCGTCATCTGGGCTTTCTTATTCATGGGAATATTCTCACCATGCCCAGGGAATTACCTGATGGATCTCTGCACTCTATATAATAACCGGAGAGTAGTGGGGCTGAATGGCTGATTGAGTTATCCTCTGGCATGTTTATTCCTGAGCCGAATGTAAACTGCTTTGTTGAATATTCGCATATTGCAGGCTCGCTTAGTATCATGTTTATTGAGGATGAATCCTTGTATAATCTTGTAATCCTTGGAGGCTTGCTGTCTATCTCTACGGTAAATGCCAGCTTTGCCTTTGCTTCATTTTCAGCAAGGTCTCTGCATTTCACATGGTAATTGTATGTTCCTGCATCCAATGCAAGTATCTGAGTATGCTGAGTAGAGTTTGTTGCGAAGAAATCTATCATTGCTGAATATGGAAGGTCTTCTGGAGCAAACCTGCAATATGACCTACCAGATTCTGCTCCTCCTGCCGTAGTTAATCCTAAAGTTTGCGAGTTTGCAACGACCTTTCCTTCTGGCTTCTTGCTTGTTATTACAAGCTCGTTAGTTCCTTTTAATGTGTATATGTAGCTTTGTGTGTTAATGTTTGTTGAGTTATCTTTGCATCTGATATAGTATGTAGATGATGGCTCTTTGAATACTAAGGATGATTGGCACCTGTATAATGCTGAGTTTGGATCTTGAGAGACTAGGCAGTTAAAGTTGCCTGTCATTGACTCATATGCTTTGTCTGTTGATGAGTATCTGCAATCTGCTGCCTCATTTACAAAAAGATTAGAGGTTATGTTTGCCAATCCATGCATTACAAACCCATTGTTTCTTGGAGATGTGTATTCTATGAATGGGGGAGTCAAGTCTGGGCCTTTGTCTGTCTCAAAGTTTATTACATAGTCTTTCTGGTTTTCATTTCCGGACTTGTCCTTGCATCTCAGATAATATTTGTAGTCTATGCCAGATAATGGGCTTATCGTTATATTATGATTAATTGAATAATAGCTGCCTCCAAAGTAATCTGTTGATTCATCCTGGATTATAGGCTCATCTGAGAATCTGCATTGGGATAATTCGTTAGCCTTCACTCCAAAGTTGAATCTCTTGTTTGCCGGAACAGATTGTGTGACTACATATCCATTTATCTCTTCTCTTACACTATAGCCAGGCACTAATGGAGATAATATTGGGGAGTTTATATCATTCGGGTTAACGTTGTAGCATTTTGGACGGGAAGTTCCTTCATTTTCTGCAATGTACTCGCAGTTCTGGCCAAGAGACTTGCATTTGTATTCTGTACATGGCTTTGATGAATCAGCATCGCATTTTGTGCAATCTTTTCCGCCAGCAGGAGCCTGCCATGGTTCGCAGCTTAATGAGAATGTTGTATCATCTTTCTTGCCTGTTAATGAAATGATAAGTATTGCTACTGCTATTGCGATTATGACCCATCCAGCAGGTGTAAGTCCAAATACAGCGGTTGCACCATGTGATATTGCAATCTTGGACACAATTACCGCAGTCAATATACCTGCTGTTGCTAGATAGGTCCCGTATTTGGATATGAGGTATTCGTCTAATGAAGAAACGTCTGTTCTAAACAATGTAGAAAGAATCTTGGCACCGATAATGCTTATAGCAACAGGCAGCTTTATTTTTAAATCATTAATCACTAATTTTTCAAACTCTAATCCTGTTGCTTTTCTTAAATTTTCAAAGCTACCAAAGTAAGCTGGGTCTATGCCTGCCAGATTAAACCTGCTTCCATGTATCCTGCCGCGGCAGCTTCCATCAGATCTAGAGCAAGTATAGCCATCCTGGGTAAATGTGCCTATGTAATTATAATATGCTCCGCAGTCTCCCTGTGCAACACAATAAGAATCAAACTTTTCTGCGAAATTATTATCATTGATAACCTGACAATTTCCAGCACATTTCCAGTCGCTTATACCTGTTGCCTTGCTCCAATAAACTGTAAATTGCTGGTTTGCCTGCTCGCATATATTCTCGTTTTGTCCCTCCCAAAACCTTGATCCTTCCGGGACTATAGGAAGACAACTTGCGCCTGTCCAGAAACAACTTGGATTATTGCTGCAACATTTCTTATTCTCTCCAAGATTACCAGAATTACATTCTGAAACACATTCATCTCCTTTGTTAGGAACACAGAATGCTTCTGTAAATCTCTCACCATTTAGCTCTAAAGTGCCTTGTATACAATACTCTTGTCTGTAATCTGCGCATGGTTCTACAAGCTCTTCTCCATTGACACAGCTGCGCCTGTAATGGCGAGATCCTACTAAATCTGTTCCTCCACCTGTAGAACCTTCATATTCACACCATGATTCTCCATTCTTCCTTGGTCCACCATCATAGTCTATCACAGGGCTGTCATATGTTTCAGCACAATCTACGCTCTTGCATTGGATGCTACCGGAGACATCCCCGCATATTGTGCCATCAAGATAATTGCAATCCTGTGCAACTTCTTCCCTATTCCCGCATGAGTCAAACCAGTATACATCGTCTTCATCATCAACACATGATTTATAGCTCTGCTTCTTGCAATTACTGCAGCTTGCCAGAGTGCTGCAATACTGCCCCGGATTAAAATTTCCTGATAATTGCTGGCATTCTGAATATTTAGAATAGCTGCAGCTTCCTGGAGTCGTGCAGCATCCTGTCTCTTCTAACTTACAGTAACTAAGACATTGCTGCTCTGTATTTGCATCTTTAATTACAGGATCAATGCCTAGAGAATCTGCAAGATTATTGCATGAATCTTGAGTATTTAGCTGGCATTCATTGCCAAGCTGGCAGCATACCTGCTTGCATTCATTGATAGAGCTGCAGCTTGCATCTGTGCTAAATGTTCCTTCTTTAGCCTCGCAAGATGCTTTACTTGTAGATTTAAAACAGCCAGAATCAAGACCATAACAGCAGCCGACCTGGCAGTAAGAAGTCTGTTCGCAGCTTGCAATTGCATTATTTTTCCTTACAGATTGATCGCAATTTGCCTCGTCTGTATACTGGCAATAATCTCCTGCAATAGTTTTTTCACAGCATGCATTTAAAGCGCGGACATCTACAGCAAGAAATGATGCATAGAATGTAGCAGCTATTATAATTATTATAAGACTAACTGCTTTAGAATATAACAAACCTCTTTTATGCATAGCAAGAACAAGCTATATAAAACTTATAAATCTTGCTGTCAATCGTTAGAATATCTAGGGGCTAGAATTACGGCAAAGCTTAGTTTGTCAAGAAGAGTATATTCAACCTTTAACGGATAGTCTTTGTTAAACTGCATAGAAACTTTATCTGATAACTTGGCTCCCTTGATTATTTTTTTCAGGTAATCGATAGAATATCTTGCTGCTACTGCATCTTTTGATAACATGTCTATTGTTGTGTCTTTTCCAGTGCTTACCTCTATCCTTGCCTCGCTCATATTGCCCTCTGATTTTATAGAAAGCTTCTCTGGATCTGCTATTAAAGATACAGATTCTGCAACTACCCCAACATCTTCTATTGCCTCATGCAATAATCTTGAGCTTGTCATTAGTTTTAATGGGAATTTAAGAGCTGGAATTTTCTGCTCT
>CAZTDM010000050.1:0-5842 GCA_964611795.1 Candidatus Woesearchaeota archaeon | reverse complement strand
CATATCAAATAATAGTATAGATAAAATTATAAATGTTTCTAATTCAAAAGTTTTATATCTTCTAAAATATAAGTTATCATGTGCCGTATAACATAATTATTGGTAGGGATGATGAGGAAAAAAGGAGGTTTGGCGAGAAAGCTGCTATTTTCTTAGGAAAGCACTATGTAAGAATGGGGCAGACAACTAGTTTGTCAAATAATATTCTGATGGATGTTGCTAGGACTCATGTTGTTCTTGTAACTGGCAAACGTGGAAGTGGGAAAAGCACAAGTTTATCTGTCATGGCAGAGGAGATGGTGAAGCTGCCAGAAGAGATAAGCAAGAATATTGCTGTATTGCTGATAGACACTATGGGAATATTCTGGACTATGAAGTTCCCAAACAAGAGAGATGAGCATTTATTAAGGCAATGGAACATGAAGGCTAAGGGCTTTGATGTAAAGATCTATGTACCTGAAGGATATTACAAGGATTATAAGAAACGCGGCATTCCTGCTGACTTCAGCTTTAGCATAAAGACTTCTGAACTGAATTCATCTGAATGGTGCAATGTTTTTAGCATAAAGCTTAATGGAAGCATGGGAACATTGCTAGATAGAGTACTGAGAAACATAAAAGGAGAGTATAGCATCCAGGATTTAATTAAAGCCATAAGAAAAGACAAGAAGGCAGAGAGCAAGGTAAAGGATGCGTTGGAAAACAGATTGTTGGCTGCTGAAGGATGGGGAGTATTTTCAAAGCAAGGAAGCAGGATAGAAGAGATAGTAAAGCCTGGAGAGATTACTATACTTGATGTTAGCCAGTATACAAATGTTGCTGGAAACTGGGGAATAAAGGGATTAGTAACTGGAATAATAGCTAGAAAATTACTAGCTGAGAGGATTAAGGAAAGGAAGCAGGAAGAGATGAAAAGCATAAGGCAGGTTAATCAATATCTAGGCGTAGAGGGAGAGAATCCAAGTAAGATGATATGGATCATGTTGGATGAGGCGCATCAGCTTTTGGGCAAGGAAAATAATCCTGCTAAGGATGCTTTGATAAGCCTACTGAGAGAAGGCAGGCAGCCAGGAATAAGCTTAGTGCTAGCTACACAACAACCTGGAGAGCTAGCAAAAGATGCTTTGACACAGGCAGACATAGTAATAAGCCATAGACTGACTGCTAAGGTTGATCTGGAAGCCTTGAACAGCATAATGCAGACTTATTTATTGGAAGATATAGAGAAGTATATGAATGAGCTGCCTAATACAAAAGGCTCTGCTATTATCCTAGATGATAACAGCGAGAGGATATATACAATGGGTGTAAGGCCAAAGCATAGCTGGCATGGTGGAGAGGCGCCGAGTGCTTTGGTAGTTAGAAAAGATATACTTGAAGAAATGAAAGTATGAAAGCTTATAGAAAATTATTAATAGTCAGCACATTAATTATAGTTATATTTGTCTCATCTTGCTCAAAGAGAGAAGTCACTGTAACTACAACAGCATATGAAGATGGAGGCCAAGATATGAAAATAAGCAGCCCGGCATTTAAGAATAATGGAACAATCCCAAAGAAATATACTTGCGATGGGGATAATGTAAATCCTGAACTTTTGATTAGTGGTGTGCCAAAGAATGCTAAAAGTCTTGTCCTAATAATGGATGACCCTGACGCGCCACGTGGGACATTTACGCACTGGGTCGTCTGGGATATTCCTTTTTTTGCATATCCACCTTCCCCATTGGCATCGGGCAGACCACCCCTCCGATCGCTTCACGCGGAGATTTATGAGAACAGCGTGCCACAAAACGCAGAGCAAGGTTTAAATGGCGCAGGCAAAACCGGTTACATGGGTCCATGTCCGCCCTCGGGAACTCACCATTATTTCTTCAAGTTCTACGCCTTAGACATAGGCACAGTACCATTTAGGACACATGAAGAACCCACTAAAGAACTGCTCGAAAAACTCATAAAGGGACATGTTATCGCCCAAGCCGAGTTAATAGGACTTTATGGAAGATGAGAAAAAGCAGGCATAGAAAAGACAAGTTTGCTAGAAAAGCAAAAAATGAAGGTTTTAGAGCAAGAAGCGTGTATAAGCTTCTTCAATTAAGCAAGAAGTATAAGATAATAGAGAAGAGAAATAAAATACTTGATCTCGGAAGTTATCCTGGAAGCTGGCTGCAAGCCATTATTGAACTGGGGGCACATGCTGTCGGCGTTGATATGAGAAAAGTAGAGAATATCAAAAATGTAAAATTCATACTAGGAGATGCTTTTAACCCAGGCACAGTTGAAAAGATAAAAAAGCACGGGCCTTATGACTCTGTTATCAGCGACTTGGCTCCAAGCACTACAGGAATTAAAGATATGGATCAGGAGAACAGCTATCTTCTTGCTGAGCAGGCATTGTCTATTGCCAAAGAAGTTTTGAGGAAAGATGGCAAGTTTTTATGCAAGGTGTTTCAAGGAGAAGGCACTCCGACATTAATGGAAAATATCAAGAAAAACTTTAGATTTGTCAAGGCTATCAAACCTGAAGCAAGCAAGAAAAGAAGCAAGGAGATTTATATTGTAGCTGCTGGATTTAAGAATTAACCCTAGATTCTAAGTTGTTATCTTTTGATGTTGATTTGCTTTCATAAAGAATAATAGTTTTAGAAAGACCATAAAGGTTTTTTGCTTCTTCATATTCCTGATATTTAGCAAGCAAATAAAGTTTGGCTTTATTGGTATAGTTCACATAATTTTAAAGATAACCTTGCTTAAATAATTTGCTTATTTAATTTTTAATTCAAAGCAGACACGATAAATCTTTGGAGAATAATGGCCGCAGATTGTTCTTCTTATTACTTTGAATCCAGAAACCTTGGCATTTTTTATTTTATCTTCTTCTAAAAACGTGTAGTAATGAATAACTCCTGTTTTCTTGATATACTTCCTAGCTAACTTGAGATAATTTTCAGATGTCTTTGGCAATGGGAGTAATAGTCTATCAAATTTTTTATTTATTTTAGGTAACATTTTCCTGACATCACCATTGTAAAGAAAGATGTAATTCATCTTATTCATCTTAACATTTTCCTCGGCGTATTTATGGGCTATTTTGTTAAGCTCGATAGCGTGAATCTCTCCAGCTTTTGAGTTTTTAGCAATAACCAAGGGAAATGGCGCTACGCCCGAAAATGCCACAAGCACTTTTTCACCTGGCTTTACCAGTTTAGCTATTCTTAGCCTTTCTGTTGACTGGCGAGGAGAGAAATAGCATTTTTCCACATCTAGCTTTATCTTTACGCCATTTTCCTTATGGATTGTTTCCTTTCCATTACTGCCTGCTATAATCTTTAATTTTTGCAATCTAAGCCTGCCAGAGACTTTTCTTGTCTTGATAGCAACTGTTCTTATGTTCTTATAGTGCTTCAGGATATTCCTACCAATTATCTTCTGATATTTATTTAACTCTGCAGGAAATGCATTGAATATTAAGATATCGCCTATTACATTGTAGGAACCTGGCATCTTCAGCAAGGCTTCTTTGCTTATCTTACCCTCTAGAATTTCTTTTAGTTTCATGACCATTTATTCAGGCTTGACTGCTGCCTCTTATTGCCTTCTTTTAAGACTCTTGCAAGTACACTTTCAACTCTTTCTTCTGAGAAATCATGCTTGTCCACAAGCAAAGACTTGACAGCATCAGCATCAGGCTTAATCCATTTCAGTTGATAATCTTTAGTTTTAGGCATTGTCTTAAATAAATTGTAAATAGCTAGCCAATCAAAATTAGCATTTGCTTTCTTAAATATTTCATCTAATTTCTTGGTTTCCTTAACTAATTTTAATGCTTTCTTTGGCCCTATTCCGTGAACGCCACCGGGATTATAATCTGTGCCAACCAGAATGCCTAGAGCTATTAATTGATCTTGGTTAATATTAAGCTCTTTTAGGACTTCTTTTAGTTCTATTAATTCTGGACTTGTATATACTATGCCTGTTTTAGTTTTTCTTTTTTGGCTTAATGTGAGATTAGGGAGCATCCTGGTGGAATTATGAAGTAATGTATCCATGTCAGAACTAGCAACAGCCCAAACATCTTCATGCTGGCACATATAAGCTGCCTGTGCATCTGCTTCGAAAGGAGCCTGGATAACTGGCATGCCTAATGCTTTTATTAATAATTTGGCTTCATCTATCATCGGTTTGGTAAGTCTTGCAGTTCTCATAGAGAGTTTGTACATGCTTTCTGTGTCTTCTTTTTCTCTTGCCTCTAGATACTGCTGCTCAGCTTCAATCTTTCTCTGCTCCCTACCTATCATTTCAGAATGTTTCATCTCAGGCATCTTGCCATCAAAAACAAAAGCCAACTGCAAGCCTTTTTCCATCAGATTAGTAGATCTTGTCAATAAGCCAAGCAAGTGAGAAGTGACATTGCCATGCTTATCCATCAGCAAAGTTCCGTCTCTCTGACGGATAGATGAGATGAATTGATAAAGCATATTAGATGAGTCAACTGCAATTTTCCTTCCAGCTAAATCTTCTAATTTAATCTTTTTTCTAGGAATGAGGTTACCTAAGTTAATACCCATGCAAAAGAATCAGATTAGAATATATAAAAAGTTATTGTTTAGCTTTGTAATTGAAATTTACTATACCATCATACCTTTCCTTCCCAGATTCCTTATATGAAGTTAGATTGAAATTTCTATCGATTACTACATTTTCTTCTAATATTTCTCTAATCTCTGCAAGATAATCTTCTCCAACATGATGACTAGATGATAAGGTTAGTGTGTCTTCTATTTTTCTAGGTGGATGTCCTGGATAATTTAGAGTGAAAACTAGATTATGATCAAAATCGCCACTTACTGCTGATTTTTTTATTCTTTCCTCTAAAGAGACTCTAAACTCACTTGCTACTTTACTAACAGGGCAGACTCTATCTAAAACAGAATCTACGCATTGCTCTGTAAACTGCTTTTTCATAGTTGCCTACCTGTAGTGCCTTGTTTATAAGCTTTATGTCTTACTTATACGGCTTATAACTAGCTTATAAGCTGTTTTATAGAGGATTGAAAGAATTTATATAATCGCTAGCTTTTCTAGATTAGAACCTTTTAGAAAAACGTTCACGAAAAAATTCAGCCAAAAAGAGGAGGTATCGGATAACCTTTTAGGAAAAGTTTAACCAAAAGGTTCTGATTAAGATGATAAAGCAGATTTACTTACAGCATCCTGGCGGATCATATTACTATAGGCTGCATAATATCAAGATAGATAAACTTGTTAGATTCTCTTCTTTAAAGTCTTATCTGCATGACATGTTTGATAAATGCCCAAATGAATATTTTAATGATGGCGGGCCTAGATGTTCTATGGCTAAGTTCAAGCTTTCAGATCTTGACTTAAAAAGCATTGCTGGACATGAAGTAAACAGCCTTGCTAAAAATGCTTTAAAATATAGTGATGAAGAATCAGCCCATAGCAGGGTAGAAAGCTATATGCTGGAAAGAGATGCGAATACAATCGCTGTTGAAGTTCCTTTATGGCTGCATGCAAATGAAATTGCTAATTTCAAAGAGTTGTTTAAAGATGTAAAACCATTGACAGGACATGTAGATGTTTTAAGGATTGAAGATGGGAAGATATGGATATGGGATTATAAGCCAAATGCTCATCGAGAGAAGTTTGCTGCTACACAGATTTATTTCTATGCATTAATGATGAGCAAGAGAACAGGGATAGGAATGGAGCATTTTAGATGCGGGTATTTTGATGACAAGAACGCTTTTGTATACAAACCTGAGTTGAAGATGTCTGGAAGCTATGAGTTGAAGGAGTTTATTTAGGAACGAAACATATT
>CAZTDM010000049.1:0-6035 GCA_964611795.1 Candidatus Woesearchaeota archaeon | reverse complement strand
CATCTGTATATATGAAATATCTGTCTCTTCTCGCAAATTCCATGCTGCTCTTCTTTCTAGTCTCTACTATCTCTCTTATATCCATTATAAGCTGGCTATATTCTTGCATTTTGTATCTTGGGAATATGCTCTGTTTCAACATGTCCATCCTCGACATGAACTCATTTGGTATGTATGATATTCTTTTGTACATCCTCTCATATTCTAATAAAGCCTGCATTGCATTCATCACAGCATGATGAATATGCTCGGTTATGGTTATCATCAACTTGCTTTCCTTGATTAATGGGTAAGTGACATATGTAAGATGGTCTGCCGTGTCAAATGCCTTCCTAGCCTCTTTAACAAGCTGCTCAAAAGCTTCCATGCTATTTTTATAGCACAAGCTTATTATTAAGTTTTATCCTGTTGCAGTGCTAAAATAGCCCCAGCAATATCTCCTTCTTTTTCCAGAGCTTTCCTAGCCTTTTCATGGCTTACATTTGCCTGCTTGCTAACCATATCAATATCCTCTTTTTTCCATTTCTCCAAGCTTTCTTCATTCACCTCTCCAGTTACCTGAAAACTATCCTGTCCCATCATGTTAATCCTGACAACACTTGGATTCTTGATAACAAGCTGCTTCTCGCTTGTCTTGATTATAACTTCTTTAGCATCAATCTCTTCTTGCTTCATCCCAAGCTGCTTCATAGCCTGTTTTAGCTGTTTTTGATTAATGCCGGGTATCATTTTTGCTTATCTATCCTAGAAGTCTTGCAGATTGAGAATACAATATAAGCTCTATAATAAGCACTAATACAATGAAGAATACTATATATCCAGGCTTAAACTCTATCTTGCTCTTATATTCATCAAAATACCTTACTAAGCCTCCTGAGCTGCTTGGTAATTGTATCCTATTGTCTGCCATACATGAAGAATATAGGCTAGAATATATATAGTTTACGGTACAAGCTTTGCACATATACTAGGCAGAAACACAGTTCTGCACATTAATTGTGCTTGCCTCTTCACATAATCTTTCTTGAGAAGAAACGTTAACGAAAGAATTTTCCGCCAACGCTTTTTCAAAGGGTTGTATGAGAGACTTCTGGGCAAAAGCATTTACCCCTGATCTAGACATATAGCCTAGACCCCGTTTTCCTATGTTAAATGCAGCATTCCTGTCTGCATTGTCTTTATAACTACAATTTACACACTCAAACCAATTTCCCGTTCTCTTTCCTGTAGTGCCACAGACACTACAAGTCTTAGATGTATAAGCTTCATTTACAAGATATACAGGAACACCAAGCACTTTAGCCTTATAGCTGATGTAATTAACAAGTTTGTAATAAGAAAAGCTGCCAATCTTTCTATTAAACTTTCTTCCTTTATTCTTCTTTAGATTCTTCAATCTGCCAATAACAATAGCAGCCTTATTTCTAGCTGCATTATTAACTATAACTCTAGAGACTTTATGCAATATGCTATCGACCTTATTTCTTTCTTTATGTTTTATCTTTTTAATGAGCTCAATATTATTGCTCTTGCCAAGGCTTTTTCTTAAATAAAAGTATTTGCCCTTTACTTGCTTAAGTTCTCTAGCTAGAAAACTAGTCTTTTTTGTATTAATATCAACTAAAGTGACAGGATTCTTTAATCCTAGGTCTATTCCATAAACAGTCTTAGGTTTATACTTCTTAGGCTCTTCTATATGTATAGTAAAATGAATATAATACTTGTTATTCTTTCTTACTAAGAAAGAATCTCTAAGCTTATATTTTTCTGGTAGCTTCTGATGAAACTTTAATCCTAACCATAGTCCTATACCCTTTCTTCTGCTATTTGGAATCTTAATCCAGTTTCTAGTCAATTTAGTATTTCTTATTCTGAACCAGTCTTTAATAAGCTTAGACCATAAAGGCATTGAATAATTTTTATAGCTGATAACTTTTTGCTTGTATCTTTTTGTTGTTTTAAAGCAACTTAACAATCCATTGTCAATGCCGAATATCATCCAATATTGATAATTATTGTAATCATTATCAAGCAATTCTCTTTTTCTCTTTGTTAAGCCTATTATACTAGCATTGATTGTTTTCTCCACATTGTTAATAAAGTAAATATTCTTTATAAACTCTGTGCGAGCGTTTGTCAAGTGTCTAGCGTCTGGAAAATATATCTTATAGCATATAGGAATAGGTATGCAGAGGTTAGTTTATTTGCAAAACCTACATTATAGCAAGCTTTAAATAATTTGTCATCTAACAATAGTACAATAATTATCATGGAGGTTATCAAAATGAGCTTAGAAAAACATGTTAACAGATTAACCTTAGGATTGGCAGGCTTAGCCTTAGCAGCAAATTTATCATGTGAAGTTAGACCACATATTGAAGCCAAAGCTGATTCCCAATCTTATCAAACTTTTGAAAAAGTAACTCCAGAAGATGTTAAGAAATATACAGATGTTCTTGGCCTACCTGCACCATCCCAAGAAGATATTGACATGATGTATGCTGACCCAGAAATGAGTAAAAAATTAAAAGAAGCTGGTGAATATGGCGCAGAATATGGCAGCATCCTGAACAGAATAATGAAAGCTAAGGTAATTGATGTTCAGTACGGCAAGCCATTTGATCCAAATGACGTTCTCAGATTCTATCTTGGAGAATCTCCTTCTTCAAATTCTGAGAAATTATTTGATGCGTACAGAGATGACTTTAAATATATCAACCCTGGATTAAAGCAAGGTGTAAAGGTAGACTATCTAAAGATCAGAGACTTAAATAATAATGGAAGAGAAGATTATAGTAATTAAGCCTTGGAGGGGTTAAATATGAATCTTGAAAATACAATTAGAAAAGTGTCATTAGGCCTGGCAGGGTTGTCACTTGCTGCCAACATATCATGCACTAGTGGACAGCAGGATAAACTTGTAGGTCATGAACCTACAGAACCTTCAGCTCCTGCAGCTGAGCATTTAGGAGGTTTAGGAGGTAATGTGGTCTTGAGAGCAGAAATACCTACAACTCAGCAGTTAGATTTATCTAAAGTAAGAGTTTTGAAGTTGCATTACCATAAGCAATTCTCTGAACAAGATATTTACCATTATTTCCGTGCAGAATATCCTGCAACAAAACAGGTAAGCTTCAACAAATATAAAAGACGCGTTTTTCAGCTGAATAATGCACTAAATGGGAACATGGTAGACCTTCTAAAGCTTCCAGACCTTAATGGAAATAGAAAAGTAGGTTCTAGGAATTATTTCCCTTAATTTTCTTTTTTCTTAATCTTTTTGTTCTTCTAAAGACAATAATATCTGCTCTAATGGATAGTTATTTCCGTCAGGAGCTTTGAAAACATACCTCTTTTTATCCCTTTGAACAATGTGTTCTATAATCTTTTGTTTGACAGTTGAAAAATCAATCAGGGCTGATCTGCTCCCATCAGAATATCTTTTTTCATATTCGATAAATCCCTGCAGCAAGTTACTGAGAATTGGATGGAAATCATCAGGTTTTTCTTTTGTCGTAAAATCTGTTAAACAGCCTGCTACTATAGCCTGCCCTTTGCTATCATTATTCATGTCTAAATCAGTATACATATATAAAGGTACAGTATCTTCATTTTCATAAGTATGAACTATATTTTTCACCATCATAGTGCCTGGCTTAGCTATAATTTCTGGAGATTCTGGATATCCGTGCTTTTTTTTGAAAGCCTCTTCTAAATTAGAAGGAGAGCTTAATCTTCCAATTGCAACTCCAAATATCCCTGTAGGGTTACATTTAGAATAAGGAATAGGAATATCCATAAGTCCGATCACTCTGACATCTATTCTTGATTCATGGCTGGCTTCTATTAAGTCACCAACAGCTAGCTCTCTATTATTTTTCAGAACAGCTCTGTCATACAGCTTTAAATCAATTGTCATAACATTATATAAAATAAAAAAAGATTTAAATCTATCTTTTTTCAATTTGTCGTCAACGCTTCTTTAGTCAAGTTTTCTTCTTAAGAAAATGTCGTCAACGCTTCTTTAGTCAAGTTTTCTTCTTAAGAAAAGTTGGTAGTTTAGAATCAGCCTGCTTTTGTCGACCTTCAGCCACTTTCGCTAACCTCTTTTAAAGGTTATACTGAGCAGTTCGCTCCAACATTCAACTAAGCGTCTTTAAAGACTTGCACCAGGTCAGGGCTGCGCGTTTCACCGTATCCTATTGCCTATTCAGCTGGTTATCTCAGTTCCATCACTGGAACCTTCTCAGCCACATCTTCGCAGGCAAAAGGCCGTGTCGTTTCTAAGCATAGCCTCGCATTTCTGCGACTGTTTTTGCATTTTCGCGAGCCTTTTCCTAAAAGGCTCTAAGCGACCTATCTTTCGATTAAACCTTTTTTAAAGGCTTAGGTGGACGGACTTTCCTCAGACCCTGTTAGGTCCGGCAGTTGGGTACTAACCTACCGATAAGAAATCATCAATTAGTGATTTAAAAGCTTTTCTAATACAATGCATTGTTAACTTAACGTGGCTTAAAGGTGAGCTGTAAAGAAAACGTCAGGTTAGTGTTAAAAATTTAAAGGACTAAATTGGTTTAAATTCTTAAAATTAATTATAGTTCTCCTCTTGGAGCAAAAGACATACTTGTCATTAATCCGCCGCTTAAACTCATCCCTGCACTATCGAGAAGCGCCCTTACTTCATCTACATCCATTTTTATCTTTTTGTCACACATTCTTAATTCTTCTACTTTTTCAATTGGTAACTTATATACAATACCACCTGCAGGAAAAAAGAAAGAACATCTACCAACTGCATTTACAAATGATTCTAAATCTTTTTGTTTTGTAACATCCATAGAATGCAATTCAGCAGCACCAGTTATTAAGACTCCCGCCAAAATATATCTTTCTCTATCAACAGAGCCACATGTATCATAAAAAAGTTTCGATGGATTCTTTGTTGTTATCACTATCTCTCCTTCATCTACAATCCTGCGTGTATTATAATATATTGTATCTTCCATTTTTGCTCTTTAGTTATATAAAATTTCTATGTAAAATAGTTTTAAGAACAATTATATAAGTCTTTCGTTTTGTTACTACTTTATATAAACAATAATTACTTTTTTAGGCTTATTCCAATACAGGCTTTTACATTTAGGACAGACTTTTGGCTCTTCTTTCTTATTACGTGGAAGCCATGCATGCCCACACCTTTCACAAATATATCCCTCTAATTTTGCCTTTGCCAAGAAGATATATAAATTTTACTGTATCGCTATTACCAATTAGTAACAAAAGCTTTAAAAAGTCACTTTCCCTGTAATTTTCTATGGAACAATACAACTTCGATGCTATCTTATATGATGGGACTAATGGTTTGAAGATAGTAAAACTTGATCTTCCTGGATCATGTACTACTGTCAAAGAAAGCCTGTCAGAGAAGGTATGGAAGTTAAGCTACATTGCAAGGAAAGCAGGCGGTACTCTTGTCAAACCAGAATACAAGGAAAAAGAGAATCTTGTTTCTTCACTAGAGGTTCGTAGTTTAAAAGATTATTATGGGTTAACACTGCCTGAAGATCTTGAAAACCCAGTTGGGAGAGCCAATGGCTGCCAGATACACAAGGTTGATGCAATATTTACGAGAGATAAGCGCATCTATCTGGCAGAGCAATTTAGAGGATTAAGCATAGAAGATCTGGAAAAAGAGAAAGTGCTAGAGGAGATATTGAAGGAAACTATAAAGAAGTATGTTAATCCTGTGTTTACCCTAAACAGCTGGGGAGGCAGGTTTGTTGAGCATGTTCCAAGGCAGAAT
Source organism: Candidatus Woesearchaeota archaeon (assembly GCA_964611795.1). Taxonomy (GTDB): domain Archaea; phylum Nanobdellota; class Nanobdellia; order SCGC-AAA011-G17; genus CAZSRE01. Next base: position 232 of record CAZTDM010000049.1, on the reverse strand, counting down.
TTCTTGCCAAAAAACTATGAAGATAATAGGTTAAAGAAAGCAAATATTGTTTTGGAAACAAACGCATCTAAGATAATGAAAAGAGACAATCAGCATATTGAAAAAGAACCTGCATTAGATGCTCCTGAAACAGCTATCCAGTATAATCAGCCACAAGGCCCATTCTCCAATTTCTTTTCTAATCTAATGAACAGGATAAAGAATGTTAGAATAGAACATTAATTTTTTCCAC
>CAZTDM010000048.1:0-6131 GCA_964611795.1 Candidatus Woesearchaeota archaeon | reverse complement strand
AATGTTACAGCTGGATTATTGGATTATATAGGCTTTTCAAGACAATATTTCCTCACTTTAATAGCCAATGATGGTACTGTAAATTCAAGTTCATTTATCAACATGTTTAATCTTACTAATTACCGGCCAGTTTTACTAGTTGGTTTAACTCCCAAATCAACTCATGATCCTACTCCATTCATGGATTATGCTAATGCTATAGATCCAGATACAGCGGGCGATATAGATAATTACCCAGCAGATGTTCTAACCTATCGTTTCACTTCAGGAATTACTGGTGTTGGCTCTAGCGGTCTAGTTAATAATGTATCAGGTGCAGTTTCAAACTTCCAATACACCTCAGCCATCCCTTGGGGGGCAACTGAAGTAAATGGCTGGAATAATCGGACAGTAAATACCAGAATAGTTGCAGCAGATGGCCATAATGGTGGCACTTCTCTGAATTATGATGATACATTTGTCCTATATGATTTTCTGCCTGATATAGTCCAGATTCAGATAACAGATTCTGGCAGCCTATATACAGACCAGGCAGTAAACCCAATTATACATGCTAATTCATTTATAGCAATAAAATTAAGAGCCACAGATAGAGATGGAGATTGTGCCTTCGGCCATAGATCCTGGGCAAGCCTTTGTGATAACTCAACAACAGCCTTATGTACAGAATCAAATGCTCAGTATAGGTTCTCGCTAAACAAGATCGCAGTAGTAGCAGGAGATGATTGTACCTACGAAATTCAAGGCAATACAAGCACAGGCACCCCGGAATTCTGGAAAAATCCAGGCACATGGAAAATAAGAGGGAACATAACAGAAAATCTATCTGCTGGTTCTGGCAATCAAAGGACAACAGACTCAGAGAAAAACACCAACTTTATCTATAATCAATTAAATGCAGTTTACTACCCAAGTATTCTGATCTTAGGAGGCTCTTCTGTAGTGCTAGGTCAATTCAACACCAATTCAACACCAATTACAGTTATGGAGAACTGGGGCAATCTTATATTGAATCTATCATGGAGAGTAACAGATCCAATATCTCAGAACGATTATTGGAACTTGAGCGTAGAAGGGGACAATGATTTCCTGATAGATGATGATAGCGATGTTGTTGCAGAACCTACCCCAGGAATCAAAGCTGTGAACCTTACTTATATAAATAAGTTCTTCCATCCAAATACTGGCTTGCAAAATTGTAATTCAAATGCCTGCAACAACCCGGCATTAAACGAGACATTATCAACATTATATCACATAAGGCCACCGTTAGGTTTATTACCTGGATTGTACAACAATACTATAACAATAACTAGGGTGAAAAAATGAAGTTTAGCATAATCTCAATCTTACTTCTGCTTTTAGTATTCTCACCTGCAGTATATGCATATGGTGTTACAAGACCATTGCCTTATGAACTAGAGCTTCTTAGAGGTGAAGAAGGCAAGTTTAAGTTCCAAATACAAGTAGTTCCCTCTGAGTTTACTAAAGATTGCAGTTATTCTCTAAAAGAAGGATTTCCACTAGTAGTTACATTCACTGAACCTAATGTTCTTGTTGGCTCTGGGCAGAGGAAAGATGTAATAGGCACAATATCTGTTCCAAGCAAAGCCAACCTAGATACTTATACTGGCGAGTTATGTGTAAGCTGCGTAGATTCTGTAGAATCATCAGGCACTGTTGTCAAGCAAGAGGTCTGCGGTTACCAATTAAAGGTAAATGTGGTCGCTACAAGAACAAGAGACAATATGCTTATCCCGGGAGAAGAAAAACCGTTTATTAATACAACAATGCTAATAATTGGTTCTATTGTATTCCTTGTAGGCCTAGCTATCATAATATTCATATCTCATAAGCAGACTAAGAAAAAGAAATAATTCTGTCAGCTTCGCACATTAATTGTGCTTGCCTTTTCATTATTGCTAACGAAAGATTCATGGTCTAACAGCTCTTTTTTCTTTTAGTTAAGCCTATAATTGATGCTTTTATTGTCTTCTCCACAGCTAAATACTTGGACAATTTTGTTTATAATCTCTGGACAGGTGTTTGTCTAGATGTCATTTGTCTAGCGTCTGGAAAATATATAATATAGCATACGAGAATAATAAATATATACACACTAGTTATGTGCAAAGCCAATTCTGTCAAAGCTTTTATATAGATTTTAATCCTTACTTTTAGCAAGATGGATAAAAAGAGAACGATAATTTTGCCTTTAGGAACCTTTCTAATCATATTTCTAAGTGTATTTTTAATAATGGAGATAAACATAACAGGTAGAAGCATTGGAAATATTATCATAAGAAATACTGCCCCAGTTCTATTGACTGCTCCTATAATAAATAACTCTGCCCCAGATACTGGAACAACAATAAGATGTATCCCCGGCGAATATTATGATTCAGATGGCCATCCAAATGTAAGGGATTATTTCAGGTGGTATAAAAACAATCTTCCAATCATAGGTCAGATCTTAGATACACTAGACTTATCTGTTCCAGGTAATGGTAATGCTCCAGATGTTCTTAGATGCTCACAGACATCTAGTGATGGATTTTCAAATAGCACATGGAGAAATTCCTCAGCTGTAACTGTAACACAGACATCACCCCCACCTCCTCCGTCAGGTGGAGGAGGATCAGGTACAACTACAATAATATGCAGCCCAAGTTACTATTGCAGTACATGGTCTGCATGTACTAATGGTGTGCAAACGAGAGATTGTGTAGACCTGAACTCATGCTTTGGGTCAGATTCAAGAACAGATACAAGAAATTGTATACCTGGCCAGTTTCCAGAGACTACAGAAGAGACAACAATTCTTGAGCAAAAAACATCAGATATAATTGAAAGTTATTCTATAATCTCTTTAGTCATCATAACAATAGCATTATTGTTATTCATAATTCTCTTAGTTGTAGCAACAATACTAGCTAGGAAACATGGAAAACCAAAAGAAACAATAAAACAATCCCAAGTTAGATCTGATTTACTAGGCTATATCAAACAAGCATTAGACCGCGGCTATAGTCCAGAACAGATAGAAGAAGCATTGGTAAAAGCAGGTTGGCCTAAAGAGATGATACAAACAGGATTTAAAGAAGTGACCTAAAGTTTATCATAATAAAAAAATAAAAGAATTAGAAACCTTGTTAGCTTGAAATTACTTCTCTTCGTTGCCAAACTCTTCAGAGTCTTCAGTGAACTCATCATCTGTATCTGAAGATTCTTCATCAGCAGACTCTGCATCTTCATCAGTGGATTTCTCTGCTTTTTCGTGTTTTGCATGTTTGCCGCCGGCTTGTCCAACTACTTCAGCAAAACCGACTTTTCTCAAGACTTTTGTTACTTTAACCTTAACCTCGTCTCCCTGCTTAGTGTTAGGCACAAATAGTACAAAACCCTTTACCTTGGCTATACCATCCCCCTTCTCACCAACAGCCTCTATCTTTACATCTACTTCCTCACCCACATGGACAGGTGCAAATCCACCGCCTCTTTCCTTAAAACCTTCATTTCTGTACATATTATTTACTCTCCTTATGTTATATTATAACCATACATCAGTATAGCTACTATTTCCCAAACCTTCCGATTATTTATAAACCTTTGCTTTTGGTTTATATGCTGCATAAAGCTATTATTGCCTTCTGCAAAAGATATATAAATAGCCTTTAGAACTTTCAAACACATGTATGATTTTTCTAAACTAGAACCCGAGATACTAAACTTTTGGAAAAATAATAACATCTATGAATCTTTAAAGAAGAGAAATTTCAAAGGCAAGAAATTCTATTTCCTACAAGGACCACCATATACATCTGGCAGGCTTCATATGGGTCATGCTTGGAACAATACACTGAAAGATATAGTTCTTAGGTACAAAAGAATGCAAGGATTTAATGTATGGGATCGCGCCGGCTATGATATGCATGGATTGCCAACAGAAAACAAAGTGCAGGCATTGTTCAAACTAAAAACTAAAGAAGACATCTTGAAGTTTGGCCTTGCAAAATTCATAAAAGAATGTATCAAATTCTCTTCAGAAAATGCAGAATTAATGAGCAATGATTTGACTAAGCTTGGCATTTGGATGGATTTCAAGAATGCATATCAACCAATAAAAAATGATTATATCTCTGGAGAATGGTGGCTAATCAAAGAGGCATATAAGAAACACAGGCTGTATGAGGGCTCTAAATCTATGAGCTGGTGTTCAAGCTGTCAGACAGCATTGGCAAAGCATGAGCAAGAATACAAGGAGATTGAAGATGATTCTATATTTGTCAAGCTTAAGGTAAAGTCAAAGAAAAATGAGTATCTTGTAGTTTGGACAACTACTTCATGGACAATTTCGTATAACCTTGCAGTTATGGTTAATCCAAAGTTTGACTATGTAAGAGCTAAGGTGGGAGATGAAACTTGGATACTTGCTAAAGACCTAGCTGCTGCCGTTATATCTACAGTTACAAATAAAAAATTCACAATAATAGAAGAATTTAAAGGAAAAAAGTTAGAAGGGTTAGAATATCTTCATCCATGGCAGGATGAGATAAAAGAATTCTCATTGTTAAAGAAACACCATCCCAAGGTGCATACAGTTGTTTTAAGCGAAGAATTTGTCAGTTTATCTGCCGGTTCTGGCCTAGTACATTGCGCTCCTGGTTGCGGTCCAGAAGACTACGAAGTGGGATATAGAAACAACCTTCCACCATTCAATAACACATCAGAGTCAGGAGTATTCCCTAAAGACATGGGTAAATTCTCAGGATTAATTGCTAAGAAAGATGATAAAAAATTCATAGAAGCATTGAAAGAAACAGGCAGTCTTATAGCCATAACAAAAGTGAAACATGAATATGCACATTGCCAGCGTTGCCATAATCCTGTTATATTCAGAGTAACAAGGCAGTGGTTCTTTAAGGTAGAAGATCTAAAGAAGAAAATGCTTGATGCAAATAAAAAAACTAATTGGGTACCGGCCTCTGGAAAGAATGCATTTAATTCGTGGCTTGAAGATCTAAGGGATAATTCTATAACAAAGCAAAGATTTTGGGGCACCCCTGTCCCAATATGGAAATGTGATAAATGCGGGGATCTTACAGTCGTAGGATCGGAGCAAGAACTAAGAAAACTCGCAGACAATGTTCCAGATGATTTACATAAGCCGTGGATTGATGAGATTAAGATTAAATGCAAATGTGGTAATCTTCAATCAAGACTTCCAGATGTCCTAGATGTATGGATAGATGCTGGAACAGCATGCTGGAACTGTTTGTATTACCCAGAAAGAAAAGACTTATTCAAAAAGTTCTATCCTGCAGACTTTATTGCAGAAGGCAGAGATCAGATACGTGGATGGTTTAACCTTCTTACGGTAGTTAGTATGCTTGCATTCGGCAAGCCAGCATTTAAAAATGTATATATGCATGGTATGCTTACAGACATATCTGGAGTTAAAATGTCTAAAAGCCTAGGCAATGTAATCTCCCCATATGGGATAACGGAAAAATATGGTGGAGATACACTTCGTTATTATACTTCTTTAGTTGCCCCTGGAGAAGATATGTCCTATTCTTGGGACGAGGTTGCATTAAGATATAGAAATCTAGTAGTTTTGTGGAATGTACATAATTACTTACTAGACCTATGCAGAACTAATAGCAAAAAACCAAGCAGCTTATCCAATAAAGATGTAGAAGAAAAATACATTATATCCAAGCTTAATTCAACAATCAAAGAGCTTACAGGATATTTAGATGGCTATCATATTGATAAAATTTCCCCATTATTAGAAGATCTCTTCTTAGAGCTGAGCAGAACATACATTCAATTAATAAGGGATAAGGCATCAGGTACAGAAAAAGAAAAACAAGTTGTAATAAATTGCATATATCATGTTTTGCTAGATACATTAAAAATGTTCTCTCCAGTCTGCCCGTTTGTAACAGAGGCAATCTACCAGAATCTAAGAAAAGAGTTTAATCTAGAACCGTTAAGCATACATCATTATCAATGGCCTAAGCATAATGCTAAACTGATAAATAATACCTTAGAGTCTAAGTTCTCAGTAGCTAAGCAAGTAATCCAGATGATACTAGCAGAAAGAGAAAAAGTAAAGATAAATGTTC
>CAZTDM010000047.1:237-6157 GCA_964611795.1 Candidatus Woesearchaeota archaeon | reverse complement strand
CTAACGGCTAAGGGTTATCATATTAATATAACTTGTTATGATTCAGGACTGAGCCGTTCTAATGGCTTGATTAAAAGGAAATTAAATGGTTAACTTTATAAATAGAGCTCTTTAGAAAAGACCTCGGAGAAAAATGGCATTAAGTCAGGAAAGACCCAAGAGAAAATTAACTGGCGGGATCTACCAGGATCATAGGAAAAAGAAGAGCTTCTATCTGGCAAGCCAACCAGCATACACAAAGATTGGAAAGAAGATAAAGAGAACTGTTAAAATTTTAGGCGGGCATAAGAAAGTTAAATTACTTGCTACAGACAAAGTCAACCTTTACAATCCTGAGACTAAGAAGTTTGAGTTAGCTGCTATAAAGACAGTAGTTGATAATCCTGCGAATAGACATTTTATAAGAAGGAATATAATGACAAAAGGAACTATAGTAGAGACTGAGAAGGGAAAGGCAAGAATTACTTCTAGGCCTGGGCAGGAAGGCACTTTGAATGCTGTATTGATCAAATAAAGACTTTTATTTCTTGATTTGACTAAATTAGGTGTTAATGACCTGGTAATTTTTATATAGAAAGCTTTATATAGTGGGATAAAGGTATAATTTATAAATCATATAGGTTTAATTGTTAAGTAGTAAAATAATCATGGTTGGGGGGAAAACACCATGCCACAATACATCAAAAAATGCCCAGAGTGCGGAGGCATTAATTTAATTCTGAATAAGGAGAAAGGAGAAGTTATCTGCAAAGACTGTGGTCTAGTCATTGAAGAGAAGATGATAGACTTTGGCCAAGAATGGAGAGAGTTTGACCAGGAAGGAGCTGACAAGAAGAGAAGGACTGGAGCTCCTATGACTTATTCTGTTGGATATGATGAGCCAATAATAATCAAGAAAGGGAACACTATAAAGATAGTAAAAATTGGCAGATTTGTAGATGACTTAATAGCAGAAAGAAATAGTTTTCTAAAGAAGGATGGAATTGTAGAATATGTTCCTGTAGAGGATTTAGAGTGTGTTGCTTTTGATAAAGACTATAAAATTGGGTTTAGAAAGATAAGTGAAGTTTCTAGACATCCTGTAGATGATATTTATGAGATATTACTATAAACTGGAAAGAAAGTAAGAGTTACCGGCAGTCATAGTGTTTTTAGTATAAAGGATAATGAGATTATTCCAGTTAAGGTAGACGAATTAAAAAAAGAACAATTTGTAGTTGCACCGAAAGAGATTCCATTAATAGAGAATGTTAACGAGATTAATATTCTGGATAGCTTTATAATTTTAGGCAAGAGATATCCTTTATTATATTTAAGGAATTTTTCTGATGAGAGATTATTTGACAGGCTTAAGAAACTTGAAGGGGAAAACCCAATCCTAAAGGGCAAAATTAAGAACTGGAAAAGACATAATACTATACCATTATGGCTGATTAATGAATTTTCCAGAGAAATTAATATATATGATTATAATATTGAAAATTGCAGAATTGGGATATATAGCGGAAGATCTGAGTTGCCATTAAAGATTTTGGCAACTAGGGATTTAGCAAGACTACTTGGCTTCTTTACTGCTGAAGGTACTGTGAGGGAAAATAGTGTAGTATTCTCTTTTGGTAAACATGAAACTAATTATATAAACGATGTTGTTTCAATAATGAATAATATATTTGGCATAAACTACAATATATATGAAAAGGAAACATCAGCTATTCAGATAGAGTTTAAAAGTAAACTTTTGGCTATTTTGTTTAGAGATGTTCTGAAAACAGGTAGCAATGCCCATACAAAAAGGATTCCTGAGATAATATACTCTATACCTCTAGAAATGAAGAAGGAGTATTTAACTAGCTATATTAATGGCGATGGTGGTAAGGTAATCGTAGAGCATGCAGGATTTAGACCAGATGTCTGCATATCTACTAATTCTGTCAGTGAGGACTTGACTAATGATTTTATTTCATTATACTCACAACTGGGAATTCACTCTAATTATCAGGAGGCGTTTGTTAAAGCGCATGTTATAGAAAAAACTGGCCAGCATATAGGGGATAGTGTTTCAAGAAGAGCATTAATTAAGAATCCTGATATTGCTTTTGAACTGGGTTATTTAGCTGAAAAGCCTAGAAAAAATAAGGGTAAAGGGGCTATCGAGAACTTTATACCTGCTCCTGTCGAGTATAAGAAAGCATGGAAGTCTAGAAGCAGGAAGAGGATAGAGAGGCAATTAGCAATAAAAATTGCCAAGGACTTTAATGATGAAAAACTACTCAGGATAGCTAAAGCTCCATTTTTATACTTAAGAGTAAAGGAGATCAGGAAAGTAAAGCCAAGTACGAACTTTGCTTATGATTTAACAGTCCCTGGTTATGAAAACTTTGTAGGTGGTAGAGGAGGCATATTTTTACACAATACAAAGTACGACAGGGGATTAGGAACTGATGTGGGCCAGACAAGTGATATTTACCAATTAAAGAGCAAAGGCAGGAATAAATTCTTCAGATTAAGAAAATGGCAGTATAGAATAAGCACGGCTATCGAAAGAAACCTGAAACTAGCTCTGGCTGAACTCAAAAGAGTTGCCAGCTACCTGAAACTGCCTAAATCTGTTGAAGAAGAGAGCTCTAGAATCTATACCATGGCTGTCCAAAGAGGATTAGTAAGAGGAAGAAGCATGGAGAGCGTTGTTGCAGGAGCCTTGTATGCTGCCTGCAGAAGACATGAGGTGCCTAGAACACTTGATGAGCTGAGTGAAGCTTCTGGTATCGATAAGAAAGAAATAGGAAGAACATACAGATTCATAACAAGAGAGCTTGGAATAAGAATACTGCCAAGCAATCCTGTTGATTATATCGCAAGATTTGCTTCTGCTTTAAATCTTAATGCTGAGACGCAGAGCAAGGCTGTAGAGATCTTGGAGAAAGCACAGGAAGCTGAGCTGACATCTGGAAGAGGGCCTACTGGAATTGCAGCTGCAAGCTTGTATGTCGCTGCGCTTGTCAATAATGAGAAGAGAACTCAACGGGAAGTAGCTGATATAGCTGGAGTAACTGAAGTTACAATACGAAACAGGTACAAGGAGCTATTGAAAGAGCTTAAGCTGAAAGACAAGATCAAGAAGAACCTTGATGACGAAGATTAAGATGATTGCAAAAGATAATTTAGAGAAAAAATTAAAGAAAGAAGGATTTGAATTAATCGGAGAAGCTAGATCAAATATGAAATTTACTGGCGAGAAATTAGAAATAAGCATTTATAAAGGACGCCTTCCATATTATTCAGACCATGATTTTAGATTTGTGATAAGAGAAAAAGATGATGTTTATGATGTTTATGCAAGAAAAATTATTAGGTAGATAATGGCAGAAATAATCAATTTTAAACATGTTAATGAGAATTCTCGCGGAACTTATGAATATAGGGTGGAGAGAGCCAGGAATTATCTATTAGAGCATAATTATGACAGGATTAGAATGAGAAAAGCCACAAAGGATTATAAAAGGGCTGTTAATAAATTAGATCTTGAAAGCCTGATGAATGCACAATGGACAAACCTTAGCGAAGAAGCTAAAAATTCTATAGATTACATTGATGGATGCATAAAAGAACAGATTGGAGAAGATATGCCTTCTAGTTCATCTAACCCAGTTATAATGAAGATTGATAATGATATTAACGGCAGAAGATTAGTCCCAGACTATCTTTCTATGGATTGGGATGATATCTATGCAGAATAACCATGAAGAACAATAAATTAGAACTGAGATTGTGGCCTTATATTCAGTACCCAGACCATAGAGAATATTTAACTGAGAATAAAAATCTGTTTCTTGAAGGACTATATCTTGATTTCATAGAGAGGAGATGGATGCCGCAGAATGAGATGTATAAAGAAAAAGCTGAGTCTTGCACAAATGAATTCAGACAAGTTCTAAAGTTTATCGAGCTAATTTAATAGGAACATTTTTATAGAATTGAGCTATCTCTTAAGTATGCAAAAAGAAGTTTACGGCAGAAGCTGGAGAGCTTTATTCAGCAACTTATTATTGTTGCTGCCTGATATTGTTTATACCATATTCTCTATTCTTATGGCCATCTTCTTCGGATACACATCTGGAATAATGCAGTTTATTATATCTAATATTGGGGTTAATATAGAAGATATAGTAGGCCTGTTTCTTGATTTCTTAAGACAGAATATTCTTAAGATTGTTGTATCTGTTATAGGATTTATAATAGTGACTTTCTTTGTTGGGGTGGGAAGAGATGTAATTAAGTATGTTATGATGAAGGACGTTGTGGAGAATAAGAAGATAAGCATAAAAAAAGCATGGAATGAGAAAAAGAAATTTTATCTGCATGTTGTATGGCTGAAAGTTAAGCTGTTCTTTATATATGCTGTTATTAGCTTAGCATTTGGCATGCTAATATCATTCTTAGGGATGAATAATGAAGGAGGTTATAATATTGCAATGCTGTCTATTCTGTTTATATTAATGTTTTTTGCAGTGCTAATATTACACATAATATTCATGTTCAGATATGCAATCATGTTCAGGAAAGAATATGATTCAAACAAGACTATAAAAGAAAGCTTTAATTTATTTAAAAATAAATTTGGGAAAGTTATGTTTGTCTTTTTGATATTGCTGCTAACTTGGATAGTTGGGGGAATATTCAGCATCTATATCTCTAGTTTACCATTGTTCGGCGCATTTTTTAGCATACTCCTTGGATTAATATTGTCTTTATGGATAGATCTGTACTTATTTTATTCTTATGGAGATAAAATTTGATATACTAGTAAGCGTATAGAAAAGTTTATAAGCTAATTCTAGTTTAGTATATCTAATATATATGGGGTGGGAGTGACACAAGATGGTTTACAATTTAGAAGATGAAGTTCTTGATAGTTTTAGTGTAGGTGAGGAAGTTGTTTTAGAATCTGTAGACACTAATTCTGCATTGGATAGCAGGATTATTGAGAAAATGAAAGTTGGAGATAGGGTAAATGCTGATCTAAGATATAATAGAAGAACTGTTCCGAGAAGTAAAAGAAGCTATAAAAGAAACGATTTGCCAAGAACTTATCTCCTGGCCGATGCTTTGTTAGGAGAAGTTAAAGAATATTTAACTCAGGGAGAAATTCCAGACCCAGTTGTTGTTCCTGTTTCTGAATCTTTACAAGCTGAAGATTGGGATCCATATGCTAATTCAGAAATTAATGGCAAGATTTTGTCTAATAAAGATAGCGAGAACCTAAGAGAACTTTATAAAAATGGCTTTTTGCCTCTAAAATATGTTGGAAATGTTTATTTTGTCAGCGAAAGATTATTGGATAATGAAAAAATTAGTGATGATTTTATTAAAACACATGGATTAGACGAGGTTGTTAGCAAGTTAGGAAATCATCTCGGTTTGGAAATCATCATGAAAAAGGAACCTTTGCCAGATAGCCAAGCAGAAGTAATTGTAGTATATGGGAAAAAACCTGAACAGGCAGTATTTCCTGAATATGAGAAAGAGCATACCAGTTTATTGATGGAAAACACATATGAGAGCGCTGGGAATGGATATGGAAGCAGAGTACCTGATGACCTTATAAAAGGCGGAAATGAGTTTTTAGAAAGCTTGCCTTCACCTGGGCAAACCTTATTTGAAATGCATGGGAGATCTAAGGGCATTCGTGGATTCCACATAGATAATCCTAGAGCAGAAGAAATAGCTAAATCTCAAAAGAAGCAAAGTCTTTAGCTACCTTTGTGTTCTTGAATATTTCTTTTGCTTGTTTCTCTAACTCTTCCAGGTGCTTGTATCTCTGACTGAAATGAGTCAGGATAAGCTCTTTTGATTTTGATTTCTTTGCTATTAAGGCTGCTTGCTCTGCTGTTAGATGCTTGTACTCCTTAGCTTCCTGCTC
>CAZTDM010000047.1:0-227 GCA_964611795.1 Candidatus Woesearchaeota archaeon | reverse complement strand
TATTTAAAACCTCTATAAGGGTATGTTTGATGCATTCTTTTGCTTCTTGCTCATGCTCTTTAGAGTATGTGGACTCGCAGACTAAAAGATCAGAGTCTTTTGCAAGAGTAATGCAATTAGTATGCATGCCTGTATCCAGTATTATTGTAATTTTCTTGCCAGGCTTGAGTATTGTAGCTTTTTTTACATCTATTTTCTTGCCGTTAAAGACAATAGATTTACCTGCC
>CAZTDM010000046.1:0-6278 GCA_964611795.1 Candidatus Woesearchaeota archaeon | reverse complement strand
TATCATTTAAATCTTGTATTGTAGTAGAATTCTCTTGAGCGAAAGCAGAACTAATACTAATTGCTAGAATAAATACCAGTAACCCCCACAATTTCATCTGTTAATTACTAGTTGCTAGGTTTATATATTTAATTATATTATAATATATAGAAATTAATATTAATTATAACAGCCAATATAACCATCATGAGCATTAACCTAGAGACTAGTTGGAGCATATGGCCAATAATAGTATATGCATTATTAAGCATGGCAATCGTGATGATAAGGGTGAGCAATGGAATGTTTGAAATAATAGGGTATAGGATAATAAGCACATTTGCAAGCTTAGCAATATTATACATATTATACAGTAATTTAGTGCCTTAGAAAATGAGAGAATACAAGAGCGAGGATGGACTGAGACTTCTTGATTATCTTAGATTAATTGAATTTATGCAGCCAGAAGAGATTAAAGAGTTTGGGCACTGGTGGAAGGTGTTTTATGAAGAGGATAGCAATCCAATAAAGACAACTTATGAAATATACACAATAATATTGCCTGTTATACTTTTAGAAGGAAGCTTTGAAAAGAAACAAGAGTTATGCTTCTCAAGAATAGATGAGTTCAAGGCAAGACTAGGGATGAGCATAGAGGAAGCATGTACAACAGGAATGACATTAGATGAGATCCTTGCAAATTTTGAGAAAAATGCTAGGGTAAGCTAGGAAATGTTTATATTCTTATTAAAAAGATAATAAGATATGGATCTAGCAAGCGTAGTGAATGATTTAGCAATAGACTATAGCTATCTTGCAGGAGGCATGGTTGCTGTAAACGCTATGATTTATAATATTTATAAAAAAGAGCCTTTGTATCTCCAGCAAAAACCAAAAAGCAAAGTGGTAGTTGATGGATTAAATGATAAAGGTAGCAGATTTATGATAGATACTACATTAAGGCTTGCTGGAAAAACCGGCATAATAACTCTGACAGCTTATGGTATAGATTATCTTTTTGGTATAGATAACAATGCAATTAATTTACATCATATTTTCTGCTATGGGGGTGGAAGCCTGCTTTATCTATCAGCTTTATCAAACTATATAGATTTCAGGATAAGAAGAAGATCAGTAGAAAAATAAAAAAAGAAAGAAATAAAGCTAGTTAAACCAGCTTCTTATCTTTGTAAAAGCAGTGTCTAGAAAGCTAATAGTCTCTTGCTTTTCGGCATCGTCTTTTACTTCAACAGCTACATCCTGAGATTCTTGCTTGTCTTCCAAGCCACAGACGCTTAGGTATGCGTTGCCGTTAAGAAGATCATATACAGCTACCTGCACATCATCCTTTCCATCCAGGTCAAAATCATACTTCTTGGCGTCTCCGGAATAGAATCTAGAGTCAGCTCCCTGGAAAGACAGCTGAGTGTACCTGTCGCCTACAAGACCCTGCCTTATAGAATACTTATTATCTTCGAAAACAAAGCTTGCCTTGTCTCCTCTCTTAAGCTTTGCATCTTGGCAGCTGTTTATCTCGCCTATATCGTAGCTTCTGCTCTTGTCTTCTGCAGACTGCTCGGTTACAATGCTTACAATGCTAGGGATGCCTGATTGTATGCCTGAATCTTCGAGCATTCTCCTTGCTTTGCCAAGACCATTGCCGGCTAGGGCCAAGCTAGAAAACATGCTTAGAATTACCAAAGCAATCAATGTCACCACTATACTCTTAGTTTTTGTCATATTATATCCTCCGTAATATATGTTATAATATGTATATTAAAGATTTATAAAGCTTTCTATAGAGCTTTCTTAGAAAGAAACCTTGGAAAGAACTGGAAGAAAACTGACAGAAAAGTTTATATATATGGTATATACAAGGGTATATGTGATATAAATGGTACAGGCTGTTATAGATATAGACGAACGTGCAAATCGAGTTTTAAATATTATAAAGGCTAAATATGGTCTTAAAGATAAATCAGATGCAATTAACCTTGTAGTATCAGAGTATGAAGAGAACATTTTAGAGCCAGAATTAAGACCTGAATATATAAAAAAATTGAAAAAAATTGAAAAAGAAGGATATAGCGAAACCTTTAGTTCTATAGCTGAATTAAGAAAAAAGATAGAATCTGGGTGAGATAATTCATAAATATAAGATAAGCTTGAACCTAGAGAAAATTATTTCAAAGCTTAAGAAGAAAAATAAAAAACTTTATGAAAATATCCTTAACAAAATTAACGAGATTATTAATAATCCAGACATAGAACATTACAAAAATCTAAGATATGACATGAAGGAGGAGAAGAGGGTGCAAATTGGACATTTTGTCTTGGTTTTTAAATATGATAAAAGAGAAGATATAGTATACTTTGATGATTTTGATCATCACGATAAGATTTATCTGAAAAAGTTAAAATGAGTAAACATATAATAAATAAAATGATACCTTAAGATTTATAAAAGTTTTGCATATTATTTATATATAGCTTAAAATCATGATAATATTGGAAAATGATAATTAAAACAATTAAATCTGCAAAAAGGATGATTGTAATAATATTTGGATTTACAATACTTCTTCTAGGCATAGCACTGCTTTTCTTGCCTGGGCCTGGAATATTGATAATAATCTTGGGATTGTTTATACTTTCTGCCGAGTATATATGGGCAAAAAGGTTAATGAATAAATTAAAATCAGGTGTGGATAAAATTAAGAATAAGATTAGCTGACAAATATCTTAGGATTTACTCTTATTATCTTATCATCTCCAGGATTAACGCTGCCTCTTCCGTCTCTATTACTTGTAGCGAGGTAGAAATAGTCATCTGGACCCAGGTTAACAACTCTTAATCTTCCATATTCTCCCTTGAAATGAGCTTTAATCTCTGTAATCTTATCTCCCCGTAATCTTGCTTCATACAATGCTTCTCCCCTCAATCCTGTAAAGAATAATCTCCCTTCGTAATAAAGAGCATCTGCCGGAGCCCATGTTATGTCTGGACCAGAGTTTATTACAGGAGTTATCATTCCTGCATTAACTGAATCTCCTTCAATGTTCGGCCAGCCATAATTGCTTCCTTGCTTTATTAGATTAATTTCATCTAAGCCAGACTGCAGGCCAGACCTTCCATGCTCTGTGCTCCATAATTTCCCTTCTTCATCCCATGCAATGCCCTGCGGATTTCTATGGCCGTATGAATAGACAGCATTCTTAAATGGATTAGCTGCTGGAATGCTTCCATCATCATTCAACCTTAGGATTTTTCCAGACAAAAAATTCCTGTCCTGGCTAGATTGAGGGATGCCTGCATCGCCTGTTGTAATGTACAATAGATTATCTGGGCCGAAAGATATCCTGCCTCCATCATGAAAGATGCTGCCTGGAATATTATCAATTATTATTTTCCTGTCCGACAGTGTGTTGCCTAGCAATTTATATCGCTCTACCCTGTTGACTATATTATTTCCAGACTGGGATGTGAGATACAAGTAGAGGTAATTGTTAATTGCAAAGCTAGGATGCAATGCCATGCCAAGCAACCCTCCTTCCCCCAAATGATATACTCCCTGTACCGGGATTTTTACTCTATCCTGGCTTATCTTGAGAAGATTTCCAGATCTTTCTGTAACTAGCATGCTGCCATCTGGAAGAAAAGCAAGCTCCCAGGGAATGTTCAAGTCTTCAGCAAATATTTCTATGTCTTTCTGCGCATTCTCTGCTGATATTCCTGTATTGCTCTCTTGAGTGGGAAGGAAAGCATATTTCTGGATTACTGAGAGGGCTATAAGCAATATTCCCAGCAAAATAAACATGAAGATGTATCTTGGCTTCATAATTAAAGATAATTAAACTGTGTATTTAAAGATTTTGAGGAGAAAAGGTTTAAATAGTTTATATTAATAGAAATTTTCATGAGGAAATACACTGCAGATGATGGATTAAGATTGCTTGACTATATTGAGATAACTGGATTAAGACCAAGAGAAAGGCAGGAATTCAGACTGAAATGGGATGAGCAGTATAAAGAATGTGAATCAAACCCTATTCAAGCTACCTTTATGCTATACACTTACGTATTGCCGATAAATTGCCAAGACAATCCAGGAGTAACTTTAAGGTTAAATGCATTCAGAATGCTAGAGTTTATAGATAAAGCAGATGATAAGAATGTTGGGTTTCTTGCAAAGTCTGGATTTACATTAGATGAGATTTTAGATGAAGATGCAAATGAGGTTGTTAACTAGCTATTATATTAGAAATCTTTATAAAGCAAAAGATCGTATCAACTAATATGCCTGAAACTATTACAATATCAAAAACGGAGTATAAGAAACTCAAAGAAATGGCACAAATAGATTGGGGGCTAGTAAACTAAATTAAAAATAGTTTAGAAGACATCAAGCACGGCAGGATAAGAGAGATCAAGCCAAAGCATTCTAAATAGAATTTCTAAGCCAGAACCAAGATTTAAATATAGCAACTGATAGACAGCATATATGCCTAGAATGTTTGAGACAAAAGATAAGTCTGGAAGAATTATCTACCTTACAGATGAAAGGTGGAAGCATATCTTAAAACATCCAGAAATGGCTAATCAGCTTGAACAAATTAAAGATACTTTGTTACATCCTGATACAATCACAGAGCAAGATCCTGATGTTCATTTTTATTACAAATACTATAAAAGCAGAAAGGAATATCTATTCATTTCAGTTAAGTATTTAAACGGAAAAGGATTTGTTATTACTAGCTTTTATACTGATATGATAAAATGAGCAATGAACTTAACATTTATTATGATGAAGAAGGAGATTTCTTAGAGTTGAATATGGGGAGCTATACAGAAGGAAGTTTTAAAAATTTAGGGAATGGCATCTTTGAAAGAATAGATAAAAAAACTAATAAGGTCACTGGGATAGCTATACATGGATTTAAAAAAAGAACCAAGGGATTAAAAGATGTGAAAGTGTCATTACCAGTTAAGATTCAGCTATATTCTTAGGGTGTTTACTAAAATTCAACTTTGCCGTCTACTTTAATAAGAGAAAGCTTACAGGCAGGTTTTCATAATTAAAGTGGACAATCTCCAGATGCTGGATTCGCTCTAGCCACTCCAGTAGAATTTCCACCATAGTTTCCAGACTCAATACTATTTTCTGGCCTAGTAACAAAGAAATATGCACTCCCAATAGCAGGATTTTCTGTCAATGCTGGCCCTCCACTTACTGATGTAAAAACAGTCTCACATAAAACAGGTGTTGTCGTCACTCCTCCTAAGCCTCTTGCAGATATTAAGTTAGCAATATCTCCTCTTATAACATCATACCTACTGCCAGGCATAGGAGCCTCTGGAACATCATTAGTCCAAGATAAAGTGCTAGTACTAATTGCTCTATCATGAGAAATCCCTAAACTATAAAATACATAAGTATCAAGCCTCTGTTGCAAAGATGCTCCAGGGCTCGTTAATGCCAAGTTTCTAGGATAAGCATCTATTCCATCAAACTCCAAAGCATTTCCTCTTATTCCATTTACCCATGATAGTCCATTAAATAGAAAGCCAGTATGTTTATTTCCACTGCCATCATTGATTAGCTTTCCAATTCCTTCGAAAAAGTACCATGAACCCAATAACCCTCGTCCATTAAAATCCCAAAAATTTTTTCCATTATCGCTAGCATTTAAAGAATTCTTAAAGATATTGTTAAATATTAAATTATTATTAGATAATGAAATATCAAAGCCAATTAAATTATTTTCTATGGAGTTATATAATATAGTATTAGAGTTTGATGAAGATAGAGTAATTCCAAGATTATTTCTTGATATATTATTATATTGTAATGTGTTTTGTGTTGTTGAAGAAAATGAGATACCTCTATCAAAATCTGAAACCTTGCAGGAATATATTGTAATGTTTTTTCTATTAATAGCCCTAATACCATATGTACCACTCCTTATAGATCTGCCACCACTTATGAAATGATTATTACAGTTTAATATGATGTTATTAACTCCCATTGTTATGCCATTGAAGCCACTAAATAAGGAGGAACAAGAAAGATCAGAATCTAGAGACGTTGATGATGTGATATTAGCCCCACAAGAAACATGCGTTGCTATAGCATCTGGTATAATAATAGCTAATATAAAAGCTGTAAATAATACAATCCCCCCGATTTTAATGCCTTTTTCCAATATATGGCATATGTTAATTCTATATATAAATTTTTATATGATTGAATAACATTAATGACCTTAGCAATTACGACTATTTATTACAGAATAGATTA
>CAZTDM010000045.1:0-6448 GCA_964611795.1 Candidatus Woesearchaeota archaeon | reverse complement strand
TTCCTCGGTACATTCCAATACGGGCTTTTATATTTAGGACAAACTTTTGGCTCTTCGGTTGTTGTTTCTCGAGGAACCCATTTATGCCCACAACGTTCACAAACATAGCTTTCCAATTTAACTTTTCCCATATTGATTAGTTATATTCACTTTAGTATATTTAAAATGAACCCTTAATATGACAGAGAGGGTATTCAAAAGCTTTATAAAGTATTATTTAGCTGAAATTCTCGAGTCAAAATGGGAATGTACCAATATATAAGAGAATCTTGGAAAAGCGATGAATTGCCGCCAGAACACTGGAGAAGTAGACTAATGGAGTGGAGGGGCGATGCTGCAGTACTCAGAATCCAAAGACCAACAAGATTAGACAGAGCCAGAAGCCTTGGATATAAGGCAAAACAAGGTTATGTTCTTGTAAGAGTAAGATTGAGTAAGACAGAGAGAAAGAGACCTAAGTTCTGGGGTGGAAGAAGGCCAAAGCATTCGAGAAGGAAAAAAGTTCTTGGAATGAACTATAGGTGGATTGCAGAGCAGAGAGCAAATTCAACTTATCATAATCTTGAAGTGTTAAATTCATATTTCTTAGCACAAGATGGAAACTATAAATGGTTTGAGGTAATAATGGTTGATCCTGAGAATCCTAGCGTTAAGAGCGATGACAGGATTAGATGGATAGCAAAGCCTCAAAATAGGGGAAGAGTATATAGAGGATTGACAAGCGCTGCCAGAAAATCTAGAGGATTACGAAGAAAAGGCAAGGGTGCTGAAAAGATGAGACCAAGTTTAGCAGCACATGACAAGAGAGGAAAGAACTAATTTTATTCTGAAGCTATTTTTATATCTTCAGCCTTGACTGTTTTTCTGCCTGCATGCTGGGCAGCCTTGTTTGCTTTTAATGCAATTTCATCTGCTAACTCTTCTAGAACCTGAGTAAACGCAAGCTTAGCATCATCAGAAACACGTAAAGCTCCACCTTTCTTGAGAAGCTTTTCCATCGCTGCTAATGGCAGAGTAGTTCTTTTTGATGACATATTAGATGTTAGGAATGATTGATTAATAAACGTTTTGGTTACCAAAAGGTATAAAAGAGCTGATTTTTCATTAACTGATAATGATAAGCCAGAAACAAGTAGATGAGATAAGGCATCATTTAGATACTAGCGAGAACCCATTATTCATATGGGATGGGGATACAGATGGGTTGTGTGCATTCTTACTGTTGAGGAGGCATGCTGGGAAAGGAAACTATATAATAGCAAGAGATGGCCCAGATGTTACACAAGACCTTTTAAAACAGGTTAATGAGATAAGTCCTGATAAGATATTTGTTCTTGACAAGCCTTTGATGAGCCAGGAATTTATTGATGGAGCAAATGTCCCAATAATATGGCTTGATCATCATATGCCTGTAGAAAGAAAAGGAGTAAGATATTATAATCCTAGAATAGAGAATGTTAAGCATGAGCAATGCACAACATACTGGGCATATGAGGTAGTTAAGAAAGATATCTGGATTGCAATGATGGGGATAGTTGCTGACTGGACAACAGACCATATTGCCGAGTCTGCCAAGAAATATCCTGGATTGATCAAATATAAGGTAAAGATTGCTCCTGATGTACTTTACAATACAGAGCTTGGAAGACTTATAAGATACACTGCGTTCATGTTAAAAGGCAAGATGAAGGATGTCAGGAAGAATGTGGATATGATGATAAGCATAACTAATCCATATGAATTGTTGAATGAAGAGAGCGAGAAGGCAAAAAAGCTTATGTCATATGCAAAAAAGCTTGGTAAGCTTTACGATATCTTGCTAAAAAAAGCGCTAGAGAATAAAAATGATGATAAATTCTTTTTATTCTTGTATCCTAATGGCAGGCATAGCTTTACCGGAGAGCTGAGTAATGAGCTGATATATAGGATGCCTGATAAATTTATTATTGTAGCAAGACAGAAAGAAGATAAGGTAATCATGAGCTTGCGTGGCAATAAATGGTTTATTCCTGATATAATAGACAAGGCTAAAGAAGGTCTTGGCGGATATGGCGGCGGGCATGATCATGCTTGCGGTGCTAGTGTCAATAAAGAGCAGTTTAATGTGTTTATCGAAAGAATAAAGAAGCTAATCTAGATTTGATATTATCTCTTCTAATGTGTCTTGATACTCTTTTTGCGCTATAATATGCTTTCCGTTCTTTATCATTATAAGTTCGCTATTTTTAATTTTTTTATTGGCATCCTTAACTATTCTTATACATTCTTTTATTTCACTGTCCCCGACTAAAAGTATTGTTTTGGATGTTATGTTTTTTGAAAGTTCTCCAAATGAATAATTTTTATGATCTTCTAGTCTTCTTTTACCCTGCATTTTATAATATCTTTTCATATATGGCAAATATTCTTTGAACCAGGGGGATAATGAACATAAAATTTGAACTTTTGGTTTAATTTTAGTAGATGCTACAAATGAAATCATTGCACCATATGAAAACCCAAGAAGATAAGCTTCGTTTCCATTGTTCTTTTTGTATATTCTAAAAAATTGTTCTATATAGTCTGATAATGTTTTGTATTTCCAGGATATATCAACTGGAATAGGTTTAATGTCGTTAGATCTGAAATAGCTTGCTATTTTTTTATAAGGAACTTGTTTATTAGACTCTGTAAATCCTGGAATTATATAAGCAACTTTATTCATTTTAATATGACTTTGCAATATATACTGGTTCTTTTGCTTTCTTGTTGCAGGCAACACATGCAGAAATATCATGCTTTTTGAATGGAATGCATAGTATTTTTGCCCCATCTGCTTTTTCCTTTATTGTTTCTTCGCATTTTTCTTCTCCGCACCAACCAGCTTTGACTAATTTTTTGTCGTTAATAGCTGCAACTAACTCCTTTAGATTCTTTACCTTTACAGTAGAATCTTTTAGATGTTTTCTTGCCTTACTTAGTAAATCTACCTGTATTTCTTCCAGAGTTTCTGCCACTTTCTTCTTTAATTGTGATAACTTAATGATTTCTTTAGCATTATTATCACGTCTTACTAATATAACTTGAGATGCTTGTAAGTCTTTTGGACCTAGTTCTATTCTTAGTGGAATTCCTTTTAATTCCCACTCATTGAACTTCCAACCAGGTGTGTAGTCTTCTCTTTCATCAAAAATTGGATTAAAATCAGCCAATTCTCTTGATATTGACTTGCATTTTTCCATTATTGGACGTTTATCATCTTTGAAGAAAATTGGAACAATAACTAGCTTGTTTTTAGCAACATTTGGGGGAAGGATAACTCCTTTATTGTCTGAATGATGTATTACAGTAATTCCTATTGATCTTGTTGATAATCCCCAGGAGTTCTGCCAGACTAATTTTTCCTTTTCATCTTTGTCTATGAATTTAATGTTAAAACTCTCGGAAAAATTCTGGCCAAGAGAATGAGATGTGGCACATTGAATTCCTCTGCCATTTGGAAGAAATGTTTCTATAGATAATGTGTAGTCTGCACCAGCAAACTTCTCGCTATCTGTTTTCTTTCCCTTTATTACTGGAACTGCTAGCAATTCTTCATAAACATCTGCATAAACATCAAGAATGTTTAGGACTTCTTTGTCAGCTTCTTCTTTATTTGCAAATGCTGTATGGCCTTCCTGCCATAGAAACTCTCTAGACCTTAAGAATGGTACGGGATTCTTGAATTCCCATCTTACAATATTCACCCATTGGTTTAACCTTAATGGCAGGTCTTTGTAAGAGCGAATCCATCTGGCATATGCTTCGTACATGATTGTTTCTGAAGTTGGACGGATGGCTAGGCGTTCACTAAGTTTTGAGCTGCCAGCTTCTGTAACCCAGGCTACTTCTGGAGAGAACCCAGCTATATGTTTAGCTTCTTTTTTCAATAATGATTCTGGGATTAACATAGGGAAATAGATATTTGAGACTCCTAGTTGCTTAATCTTGTCGTTGATGAATGCCTGGATGTTTTCCCAGATATTATAGGCAGAAGGCTTTATTATATAACTGCCAGAGACTAGGCTGTAATCTATTAAATCTGATTTTGTTATAACCTGTGTGTACCATTCTGAGAAGTTCCTTTCCTTAGTAGCTGTTATTCCTAGTGTATCTTGCTGAGCCATCAAATAGCAAGTAGAATGAGTTTATATAAAGTTTTCTCTATAATAAGCCAACCCTTTAGGAAAACGTTGACGAAAAAGAGTTTAATCAAAAAGAATAATAAGCTTTTTAAATTCATGCTTATTGATGATAGCATAATGATAGCAGGCATGGACAGCAAGACATTAAACATAAGAGCATATGTATCACCAGATGAGACTTCTAGTTTAAGAGGCAGTAAGCTTTTAGGCCCCTTGATATGGCCTGCTTATTTGTTTGTAGAACTAATAAATATCAAATTAGATAATAAAGCTGTTGAAAATGGTGATATAATGACCTATAAAAGAGGCACTTATTTTGTAAACATAAATGAACAGGTTGAATCAAATTTTAATAAATACGGGAAAGCAGCATTAAGATTTAGTCCTCTTGGGCATACTATCGAGATAAACAATTTTGCAAAAATGGACCTGAGCAATAAGCTTTACAGACATTTTTTAGGAAAATGCATGGAAGATGTAAAAGATACATGGAAGCTAAGCAATAGCAGATTAGATAAAAGAAAGAGTCTTAACACTTTTCTTGATGAATATAGACATCTTCTACCTGAGTGTGATGGAGGAGGAGAATTATTTGATAGAATAACTAGATTGGAAGATAGGTTAAGAAGTGGGCCTGCTAGGATTTGAACCTAGATCTGAAGGTGACTTCTCAAGATATGGCATTATGGATTAGCCAATAGCTAAAACCGAAGCCTTCTATGTTATCCTGGTTGCACCACAGGCCCATAGCCTTTTGGGAAAAGGCTAGCGAAAAGGAGATAGAATTAGGGTTTAAAAAGTTTGGTCTTCTATCCTTTAAAGGTTATATTTAAGAATAATAATGTTTATATAATAAATAATCATTATAAAGTAGTTAATGATGACTGATGGACTAAATGCGGTAAATAACTATATTCTTTATCATATTAAAGGAGACATTTAAAATGAAACCAAAGATGAAGATATTATTCTCTTTATTTGTATTAACATTAATAATGGTGATTGCACCTATTAATGCAGATACTGATTCAGAATTAAATAGAAGGATTACTGCTTCTAATCATAAGATACTTAATGACGTAAGAAAAGATTTAATGCAAAATAGAGAGCTAAATAACTATGATAAAGATGATATAGATAGGATAATGCAACAGTGTGAGTATTTAGTTGACTATAGTACAAATCTTTTCTGGCAATATTATAATGCAAATACTAACTTGTATAGCACCAATCCCACAAATGATATAGTAACAGACATAACTGGTGGTTGTGCTATGCAATGGCCTATAGTAGAAACTGGAAACGTTAACATCAATGAAGAGACTATACAATTTCCAGATCAATCTATTACGACAGATATAAGCGTTGTTGGTCCTATTAGAGGCGCTAGAAGATCTCCTATCTGGCTTCTGGGAGTAAGTTGTGCAATTCAGGCTGCTCAAGCAGAACAAGCATGTTTAAAAGCATGTATGGCTGGACAATGCATAACTGACCCAAATGTTTGGGAATGCCAGAAAAAATGTTCGGAGGTTGGAATTCGGACATTTTTAAGTTGTATTGGTTTAACATCTCGGTCAACTACTACTACAACATAACAGAGAATAACCTAATTTGTTCTTTATTTTTAATTATAACAATATTTATAAACTACTATTCTAAAGTAGTATCATGAAAACATGGATTTTAATTATATTTCCACTAATTTTAGTGAGTGCTGTGCATGCTGAGGTAGAAAGAGTGACACTATTTAATGAACAGAGCTTTTTATTTGATGGAAAGAATGTTACATTAGTTGATTCAAGCGAAGATTCTGTTATAATCTGCGTCAATGGGCAAAAAGATATAGTGAGCGAGGGAAAGACGATAAATGGTGTATTAATAGATCTTGTAGAGAGCAATGAAGGGAATGCGAGATTAAAACTAGATTATGATTGCCAAGATGATTGCAGATGTGATGGGGATGAGTGCAATAACAATGCTTGTTTTATAACAAGAGAGCCAGGCACTACAACAAGCGAGACTACTGAGACAACTGTTGAAGATAATGAAGAAACTACAACTGTTACTGGATTAGAAAATGTTACAGGAAGCGCTGTCAATGAACAACCAACTGATACAAGACTTAAAACAGTTACTTATTCTCTATTTGGATTGGCAGCCATATTAGGAATTGTTGCTTATTTTAGAAAAAAGGGTGGAGAAGATAAGACTTTAGATAATTTAGAAAAAGAGTTTAGCGAAGAGTTCTAGAGATAGTTATTTATATCTGTAAAAGATTTTCATTT
>CAZTDM010000044.1:0-6471 GCA_964611795.1 Candidatus Woesearchaeota archaeon | reverse complement strand
ATATAAGATAGACCATTACTAATTCAACTTGCTAGATAAAAACTTTATCAGAGAGAATCATAACGTCGTAAAGCATGACTTGAAGAAAAGAGAGCTTCTAGATAGGATAAAGTGGGTAGATGATCTAATAATCTATGATGAAGAGTGGAGAAGATTAAAGCAACATTCTGACAGTTTGCGTCATAAACGAAATCAAATCTCAGAAGAGATCAATAGATTGGTAAAAGAGAAGAAAGATGCATCACACAAGATAAAAGAAGTTAAAGAGTTACCGGATAAAATCAGAGAAGCAGAACAAAAGCTTAATGATTTAAAATCAAAGATAGATCATATCCTTCTTAGGCTGCCAAATATTCTAGATAAGTCTGTTCCAGCAGGAAAAGATGCTTCACATAACAAGCAGATAAGAAAATGGGGAAGAATAAAAAAACAAACTTTCGAATTAAAGTCACATGGCGAGCTGATAGAATCTCTAGGCGTAGCTGATTTCAAAAGTGCAGCAAAGATTTCTGGATCAGGGTTTGTTTACCTTAAGGGAAGCCTGGCATTACTAGATTTGTCATTGCAGAGATTTGCAATAGATTTTCTAACTAAGAAAGGATTCACTCTTATCGAGCCTCCCTTGATGATGAACAGGCAAGCTTACGAAGGAGTAACAGACTTAGCTGCATTCTCAGATGTTTTGTATAAAATTGAGAAAGAAGACATATACATGATTGCAACGTCTGAACATCCTTTAGTTGCTATGCATAAGGATGAGATTTTTGATGAGAAAGATTTACCAGTTAAATATGTTGGAGTGTCTCCGTGCTTTAGAAAAGAGATCGGCAGTCATGGTGTAGACACTCGCGGCCTATTCAGGATGCACCAGTTCAACAAGGTTGAGCAGGTTGTATTCTGTCATCCAAACCAATCATACAAGCTTCTTGAGGAGATACAGAAGAACAGCGAGCAAATGCTGCAGAAGCTGGGCATACCATATAGGGTAGTAGCGATATGCTCTGCAGATATAGGTATGATAGCAGCAAAGAAGTATGATATTGAAGCTTACTTTCCTAGGGAGAAAGAATACAAGGAAGTTACCTCAGCAAGCAACTGCACTAGCTACCAGTCTGTAAGCATGAATATAAAATTCAAGTCTGGAGATGATAAAGATTATGTTCATACACTTAACAACACAGCCATAGCAACCTCCAGAACAATGCGGGCAATATTAGAAAACTATCAATTAAAAGACGGAAGCGTTAAGGTTCCTGCTGCATTAAAGAAGTATATGAATGGAATTTCTAAGATAGAAAGTAAGGTTTAAATACTACTAATTAGTCATAACTGTATGGACACTATTCCAAAGCATATAGGCATTATTTTAGACGGAAACAGACGCTACGCAGCTAAATTAATGTTACCTAGCTATCAAGGTCATGAATATGGAGCAAGGAAGGTAGAGGCATTGTTAGACTGGTGTATGGAGCTTAGTATTAAAGAGCTAACTTTATATGCATTCTCTATGGAGAACTTTTCTAGGCCAAAAGAAGAGCTTAAATTTCTCTGGAAATTATTTGAGAAAGAATTCAAAAAGATGCTTAACGATTCTAGAATATACAAGAATAAGATCAAGATAAACTTTATAGGTAGGATAAACTTGTTTCCTAAAAAAGTAAAAGAAGCAATGCAGAAGCTGATGGATGCTACAAAAAAGCATAAAAGGTACGTAGTTAACTTTGCAATGGCATATTCAGGCAGGGCAGAGATAATAGATGCTATTAAAAAGTTGCTAACCAGCAGGATAAATGCAAAAAATATAAATGAAAAAACAATATTAGATAACTTGTATCTTACAAAAGAGCCTGACCTGATAATAAGGACATCTGGAGCGCAAAGAGTATCCAACTTCCTGCTTTACCAGGCAGCTTATGCAGAATGGTTCTTTACTAAGAAGCTCTGGCCAGAGTTTGACAAAAGAGATTTAATAATTGCAATAAATGACTATAAGAAAAGAGAAAGAAGATTTGGACGATGAAAATACTTGCAGCATCTGATTTGCATGGAGACATTGAGCTAGTCAAGAAGCTTGCAGCCAAGGCAGAAAAGGAGGATGTTGACTTAGTTGTGTTATGTGGTGACTTAACTCATGCAGATGATCCTCATGCTGGATTGATAAAGCATTTTACAGACAAAGGCAAGAAAGTGCTGTTGATTCCTGGAAATCACGAGTCTCATGCTACAGCAGATTTTCTTGCTAAGCTATACAATGCAACTAATTTGCATGGAACAGGTATATTGATGTATGACCTTGGCTTCTTTGGATGCGGTGGAGCAAATATAGGCTTTAATCAGCTTACTGAGGATGAAATCTACTATAATCTAAATCAAGGCTTCTATAAAGTGAAGCATGCCAGGAAGAAGATAATGCTTACACATGTTCATCCATCTGACTCTTTAATATCTGCATTTACAAACTTTGTACCAGGATCTTCCGGTGTAAGGAAAGCTATTGACGCCTTTAAGCCGGATATATTGCTCTGCGGGCATGTTCATGAAGCAGAAGGCATAGAAGAAAAGATAGGCAAAACTAGGGTAATTAATGTGGTCAGAAATGGAAAAATCATCGAACTATAGATTTTTAAATTATTAATGGAATGGTGGAAACCACCACCATAAGATAAATCCAGGGTTATTTTTTAAAAATATCTTAGATCCGTATATAAAACTCTTAAAGTAATTTGGCTTGAACTTGGCATGCTCTACCCAATCAGGACAATAAGTATAACCTACACCATATTTTTTTCCTTCATACACGCCAAATGGGATATAAACTTCTTCTCTAAATACTTTGTAACATGCTATACAATACTCTTTTGGCAAAATTCTTTGGGAAAATTCAAAAGATTTTCTTACAAGAGTAGCATTATTATCATCAAAAGCGACATTTAATAATCCACCACCGCCTAAACATTCATTTGAATTATAACCAATAATGTTAATACCTGGAACATTAACATCTGGTATTCTTATAGCAACATTAGACTCGCAAGCTGACTTGCACAATGAATTATCTACCTCTATACATCCAAGATATTCATTGTTTATAAATTCTTTACAGTTAGCTAACTCGCCAATAAAAAAGTCTTCATCTAGCTGTATAGCTTGTCTCGCATTATGATCAACGCCAGCTATGCCAACTAGTAAAGTGAGAGTCAAATAGAAAACTACTATCAGAGAGATAGCTTTTAGTGGCCTTTTATAACATAAGCCAACTATTGAAATTATAATCATTAATAATCCAAAAATAGGAAATAATCCAGAAAAACCATCTCTTTGCTCATAACTCCTTGCAAAAAAGATTCTATAAAGAATCAATATAACTGAAAATACAATCAAAGACATCCAAACGGCCTTTTTATTTTGCTCTTTTGACATTAGCTATGCATCCAATATAACTTTATTTCTAATAATAATCTTAACATCCTTCATATTGCTCAGGTGAAAAACTTTGGGAGTAGTTAGATCTATAAGTGCTATAATGAAGATAATATTGGCTTTGCCAATTATCAATATAATTACTATCCGAAGCTATCTTTTGCACTTCGGAATTTGGTATGCCAGCACTTATTGTTCCACCATAATATGGTAAATTAAATGTAATGCCTTTATTATACTGAGCTAGATATATAGATAATGCCTTTATAAGATCTAAAGTCTTTTGATTAGCTTCATCTTTACTACTTAGGTGAACATTAGCTTGTATAATTAAGTTATTACTGCCAGTAGTTACATCAAAAATGTCTATTTCTTCATCACCTCTATATATATTGCAAACATATTCTCTAGCTAGTGTAGTGATAAAGGGTATTGTTGTAGTATATTTAGGACTTACAGTAGATGTAGTTAATATAGTTGTTAATGGTTCTTGCGTTATTGTTGTACTAATTGTCTGTTCAATACTTGTGGTACTTGTTAAAGTCTCTGGTATTATATTCTGACAACCAGAAATTAGAATTGGTAGGATTATTAACAAGATGATGTGGTTATATTTATTCATAATTTATTAGCTAGCTATCTTTTTTATAAATCTTCCTATTAAATCTGGACCAAAATTAATAATAACAAATTTTATTAAGACAAATGTCTTATATATAGTATGTCTAGAAATTTAGATCAAAATAAATTAAACAAAATAATTACAACTTTAAAAGAATATCCAAATGGCATCTGGATAAGAGAATTAGCTAGAAAAACAAGCCTTGATAAATCTTTAGTTTCTAGATATGTGAATTTATATCTTAAAAATGAAATTGAAGATGTATTTAAAACGATAAAACCAATTAGGATAATAAAACTAAAATGAACCATACAATAACTATAAATGATTTTTCTCCAGAAAGAACCTATATCAACCTAAAGAATAATTTAAATAATATTTTACTGGAAAAAGCTATTAGAAAAGCAGGTTCACAGGGCATTCTTGCTAAGTTATTAAAATCAAAATTAAATTACCCTGAACTTAGACAGTCAACAATTTCCATTTGGCTTAGAAGAAAGTTTTTAAGACTAGATTTTCTAACGTGGTTAATTCAGTATACTGAATTTAATGTAAATTTACAGAATGAGATAGACCAAATTAAAGGTGAAGCTACTTCAAAACCACTCAGAAATGTAAGATTTCCAATCTTATTAACTACAGAGCTAGTTACTATACTGGCCAATCTTTATTGTGATGGTTTCTGTAGTAATTTAAACAGTCACTCTTCAGGTTATGTAAATAAAAATAAGGTACTGCTATCTAAATTTAAAGATAGTATAACTTCAGTTTTTGGATATACAAAATTGTATGAAAGAAAATCGTCAAGTTCTGGTGTAACTAGTATAAGAATCCCATCTTATTTAGGTAGGCTTCTTTATAACAAATTTGGTTTAGATAAAGACAATGTTCCAGATTTGATAAAAGATTGTTCTGAAGAAATTAAAGGTGCTTATTTAAGAGCGGTCTTTGATGATGAAGGGACAATTAGCAAGAATTATGGGCAGATAAGACTTAAAATGAAGTATAGCACATATGTTCAAGATATTAAACAATTGACCGAGTCTTTAAACATCGAATGTTCTAAGGTTGTTAGGGAAAAAATAAATGAAAAATATATGTCTGGTTGTTATTATTTCACAATTAGCGGACAATACAACTTAAAAGCATTTAATGATAATATAGGTTTCGATCATCCTCAAAAGTCAGAAAAATTGAAAACAGCAATTTCTATGATTAAACTTAGAACTTATGGCTATGGTGCTTATAAAAAGGTCTATAATATACTAAGAATATCAGGACCGAAAACCTCTTCACAACTAGCAGTTATATTAGATAGAGATAAAAGAACAATGCATCATCATCTTTCTAATTTATTAAAGTTTAAGATAGTTACATTTAAAAAAGTTTGGAAAGTATATAGCTATGAATATTTATGGATTGCAAAAAATGACAATAGAATTGATTATCGCGGAAAAACCAAGTTCAGCTAGGAAGATAGCTGAAGCACTATCAAAGGGAAAGGTTAAAGAACATACTGAAAAAAAGGTTTCTTATTATGAACTAACTCAAGATAACAATATTATTTTTGTTGCTTCTGCAGTAGGACATTTGTTCGTTTTAGCTGAAAAAGAAAAAGGTAATTGGACATATCCTGTTTTTGATGTAGTTTGGAAACCATCATATGAAGTAAAAAAGTCATCAAGATTTACTAAACAATATTATGATATACTTTCTAAGCTAGTAAAGAATGCAGATTTAATAACTGTAGCATGTGATTATGACACGGAGGGATCTCTTATTGGTTTTAATTGTGTTAGATTTATAGCTAATAGAGATGATGCTAAAAGAATGAAATTTAGTACAATGACTAAAGAAGAACTGTTAGAATCATATAAAAATGCATCAGAACATTTGGATTTTCTTCAGATAGAATCTGGAGAAACGCGTCATAAATTGGATTTTTTTTATGGTGTTTCCATTAGCCGTGCATTGACTCTTGCAATAAAAGCAAATGGCATGTTCAAATTGATGTCTTCTGGCAGAGTCCAAGGCCCAACATTGAAAATACTAGCAGAAAGAGAAAAAGAAATTCTTGTTTTTAAGTCTGTTCCATATTGGCAGCTGCAAGTTGATGGCATAGCGAATAATCACTTATTGACAACTTGGCATAAAGAAGATAAGTTCTGGAAATTAGAACAAGCTAATGATATAATCAGAAATATCAAAGGCAAAGATGGACATATCGCTAAAGTAACAAGGAAAGAGTTTACTCAAGACCCACCACATCCATTTGACCTGACAGCATTGCAATTAGAAGCATATAAACAGCTAGGGATAAATCCAAAAGATACTCTTGCTCTTGCTCAGGATCTTTATTCTTCAGGATACATCTCATATCCAAGAACATCAAGCAATCAGCTTCCAGAATCTACTAATTACAACAAGAT
>CAZTDM010000043.1:0-6564 GCA_964611795.1 Candidatus Woesearchaeota archaeon | reverse complement strand
CTAAACCAGAGATCCTGCCAGCAGTCTCTTCTGTTGAAACATGTATAAGAAAAGAATCGTATAAAGTTTGGGCTATTTCAAAGCAGAGGTTCATAAATATGAATAATAAAAGACTCAATCCCAGCAATCCAGAACCAGTAAAATATAGCGCGGCTGTTCCCAGTATTGAGAGCATGGAGAATAGAATAAACTTGCTTTTCCTTCTTGTGTCATAATCAGCAATTGCCCCAATCACAGGAGTCATAATCCCACCAATCAATATAGATGTACTAACAGCTAACCCCCACCAAAAATCACCATTTACTCCTCCAGCAATTACATCTCTAAAATATATAGGGAATACAAAGCTAAGTATAAGTAGAGTGTATGCTGAATTAGCAAAATCAAAGAAAGCCCAAGAAATTACTTCCTTTTTATTTACATCCTTAAAGAATCGTTTTATCATAAATTGCATATAAGAAGGAAACTATTTAAAACCATCTTTCAATAACCCTTGTATGAACCATTTCCTTATGTGGTTTGTAGTCTATCTACTACCAGCTATTGCTGTAATAATTTTTATAAGTCTGATCTACAAAGCAAAGCAAGGATCTATACTGAGAAGCATTATAATCCATCTAGGCTTATTAGCATCTATAATACTAAGTCAATATTTCATTTTAAAATCTGGCAACGCATTTTCATATTCATCAACTATATTCTTATTGCCGTTTCTAGCCAGTATAATAATCTCAATAATGATTTTAGGAAAATTTGGAACTTTCTACTCGTTATCAGCATTTCTGCAGCAGCTATGTATGCTATCTGTAACATTTTTATTATTACCTAACTTACCTTTATACTATATTATCTTATTAGTAATCCCAATATACTCACTTTCTCATCTTTTGCAACCAAAGAATTATCAAATCAAGATTCCACTAACATTTATTTGGGGTGCCTTATCACTCATAATATTTGCAATATTCTCAGATATATACCTTAATATGGCAATACACAATTTTATAGGCACAATGCTTATATCAAAAAATTTTATCTATCATAAAACTGAATTTAAGATTAATAGATGACCATCTTACTACACTATTTCTTTTCTTAAATGTTCTACTAATTGATCTAATCCATTATCTGCTACTCTAATCTGGTTGCCGACTATGAGCTCGATGCTTGACCCATATTTACTTTTATCCTCATACTTAATATTCAACGGTACAAAATAAATCATCTTTCCTATATTTTCTTGCACATTTAACAATCTTCTAAGATTTGGTATGTTTATCTCAAAAGGCATCTTATAAGCTCTTTTCCCTTCTGTATGTATGACAACAATCTCATCTTTCAATAGAGAGTTTTCTACCATCTTGTATACATATTCTCTTCTTTCTTTTGCATTATTCAATATTTGCTTTTTAACATTCCTATCCTTAGCTTGGTTTATATGTCTCTTTAGTTGTGGGCGTTGTACTATGCTAATCCCACCTATATATTCTAGCCACTTAGGCAATGAATCTTTCATGACATAATTCCCATATCTTCCAAGTACTCTTTTCAGCAACATACCCTCAAGTATAATATCAAGTGCACTCTGATGCTTTGGCAGCATAACAAAGCCTTTATCATCTAATTGCCTTAATCTCTCGGTGTTCCTAAAATTTATAGTATAATAAAAATCCAGGTACGCAGCCCAGGGATGATAGAAAAGGCTAGTAAGATAATCATTTCTTTTCATCTTTATTCTGGTATTATAAACATTGCTCAAAAGCTCATCCATAAAGGAAATAAAGAAAAGTAAAATATAAAAAAGTTACTAAACGTCTCTCACCCCATCTTGTGTAACAATAAAAATTGCCTCCGAGTCAGGCAAGTGAGGAGCGTCTATGACCCTAGCTACCCTAGTTCCTTTTTTTCCCTTTCTTAAGTATATTCTTACACTTGAAGCATGTGCCACTATATGGCCACCGACAGCCACTGTAGGGTCACCAAAAAACGTATCAGGCTTAGCCATCACTTGGTTAGTCACATACACAGCAAGGTTGTTGATCTCAGCCAGTTTTAACAAATCATGCATATGCCTATTCAATTTCTGTTGCCTATCAGCTAACATCGATCTTCCAGAAAAGTCAGATCTAAAGTGGCTCATTAAAGAATCTACTATAACTAGCTTTATCGGTAATGCCTCTTTTTGTATCAGCTCCTCTATCTTTTGTATTATAATCATCTGATGATCACTGTTAAAGGCTCTTACAAATTTTATATTCTTCAGAACCTCAGTAGGATCAAGCTTAAGCGCTTCTGCCATCTGCTTTATTCTTTCTGGCCTTGCCGTACCTTCAGTGTCTACGTAACAAACCATCCCATCTGCTCCACCCTTTTCCCTTGGTAACTGAGCTATAACTGCTAGCTGGTGTCCCAACTGCGTTTTAGAAGAAGCATATTCACCGTATACTTCTGTTACAGAGTTTGTCTCTACACCACCCCCAAGCAAAGCATCCAATGCCTTACTTCCAGTACTAATTCTTATTATCTTATTCCTTCTTTCTAATAATTGCTCGCCAGATTCAAAACCCATATCTAATTTATTTCTGGCAGCATAAATAACTTTTCTGGCAACAGCTTCCCCCATTCCTGCAGCTTCTACCAAATCAGCAGGGCTTGCAACAGCAATGCTCAATATAGATTCATATCCTGCCTCTTTAAGTTTCTCTGCAGTTGCAGCACCCACACCAGGTAAATCCTTAACCCCTATTTTTTCAGCCATTGCAATCATTCCCCTGGTTCCTTCTCATGTTCTTCAGCTAAAAGAAGCTCTTCTTGTGCCTTCTGCAAAACAATTATTGCCTTCTGCAGATCATTTCTTCTAAAGTGCACAACATCGCTCCTCCATATGTCCTCATCTTTCTTCTTCCAGCTTCTGCTTAAGCTTATTGTCTTAAAGCCAACTGTGCTTCCATCACCCATATCCTTCTCATTCAGCCAGATAGCTGCCTCTATATTACCAGATTTATATTTTTTAACAGGTCTGTTTACCATCTTAATCACGCTCCATTGTTCGTTTCCGATTTTATTTCAAAAGTTTCACCTATCTTATAATTCATAGAGGGGTGAATATAATTTCTTATCATGTCTATCAATTTTTTAGTTTCTCTTACATTAAAGGTCAAGAAATATCTTACTCTTCCAGGGCATCTCTTTTCATCTTTATAAATAGTTATTTTAGGAAAAACACCCCATCTATTTTCAAACCATTTTTTAATAAGTAAATTTTCATCATAAGTAAATCCATTCGTATACAATCTAGAACTCTTATCTCTATTACTATAACTACCATCATCCATATACCATATAGCCAATCCAAAGGTTTCTATTTTATTTAATACCTCTTCAGTAATTGTTTTTTTACCGTTTTTGTAGAATAAATGATAATATTCATTTAAACATGGGTAATTTTTACTATCAAAAAATAGATAACCGGCCTTATTTCTCCTAAAACTAAAAGATAAACTTTTTAATATATTAACTTTCCAAAGTAAGTAATCTTCTTGTTTTTTACAATGTGCACCTTGAATTTGTGCATTTTTATTTTTTTCTCTAATCCT
This sequence comes from Candidatus Woesearchaeota archaeon, assembly GCA_964611795.1. Classification (GTDB taxonomy): domain Archaea; phylum Nanobdellota; class Nanobdellia; order SCGC-AAA011-G17; genus CAZSRE01. The sequence continues at coordinate 2,968 of CAZTDM010000043.1, read as the reverse complement.
ACAATACAAATCGCCCATTAAACCACCAAGTATAACTTGTTCTTCTAAACTAGATAAGGTTATATTGGCTTTATATCCAAATTTACTAATACCTAATCTAGACGCTTTTATTCTTATTGCATTTGGAGACTTACCTAAAAGGTTAGGAAGATTATTATCGCCTTCCAGAATATAATTACTTTTTAAAACCTCGATTTCGTTATTGTTCCACAAATCAATCATCTCCATTTGTCTATTGTGCCTAGAAATAGTCACTCATTTTGATAGCCAACTTTTCGTAACTTATTTCATTAGGCCAATAGATTACAAGCTAAACTAGTTTATAAGCCTTATGCGAGCGTTTGTCAAGTGTCTAGCGTCTAGAACATATATGTTATATCAATAGATTAATTGTTACTTATTGGTTACAATGAATAGAAAGTTTTATGTATTGAATAATTTCCTACATTTAAATGGGAAATGAAAATTCATCTAACACTGAAGTTTCACTTCTTGAAAAAATCTTAGTTAATTGGTCTACTCCTTTAGAAGGTTTATTATTATTACCATTAACCAAATCTGGAGTTAAAGTATCTCCTAAACTTCAACCATATTTTGATAAGTATGGTGTGTTTAAAGCAATTTGGGAATCAAAAGTAACAGATTATCAAAGATTACTAAATTATACATCAGATGATGGAGATGCTCCAAAAAAGATTCTCAAACTATATAATGAAACACCTTGTGGTTATGTTATGCAACTAACATATAAAGCTTTAAGATAAAAAGTCTCTTTTGACGCTACCCTAAATAAATTATTTAATTCAACTAATCTTACCAAATTCAACTTCCTTCAGCAAATTCTGTGCCATATTCCTTGGATCACTATCATTAAAGTTAGAAACAATAAACTCAAGCCTGTCAAACATCTCATTTCTCTTCACCCTTCCATTCATAACAACATGTCTTCCCTTTATCTTGTTCTTAACATCTTCAAAAGCTTGCAGATTCTCTCTCAGCATCTGTATACCATCATTGTCTAATCCAAGAATCTTCTCTGCCTGGTCTCTAAAGCATACAACCCTGACAACCCCAGTTCCATCATCGACAAACATGTTAAGGATTGCGACCATCCTCTCATTTATAGGTCCATGCTCACCGCATATGAATCTCCCATCATTTACCTCAGCTTTTTTATTACAGAAAGGACAGCTTGCATAGAACCTTGGCTCAAACACCTCCAATATCCATCCAGCTATTTCAACATTATCCCCATCATTAATCTCATTTATTTTCTTTAATTGCCCCTGGCTTCCAACTAATACAACCTCTCCAAGAGTCTCGCCAGCAGGATTAATCTCTACCTTGCTCCTATCATTTAGGTGCAATTCCTTGAATCCTTTATTATTCTCTTTAACACTGGCATTCTTTACTTTGACAACATCATTATCCTTGATCTCATCTAGCTGCTTGCATTGCTCTCCCCACAATACAACCTTAACAGTTCCAGTCTCATCAGCAATCAAAAAGCTTCCAACTTTTCCAGACCTTGTTCCGTTGTTAAACTCGTGGGCATCAAACTTTCGAATAACTTTTCCAATAAGCTCTAAGCTCCTCATCCCGGTTATTATCTTGTTAATCTTGAACCTTCTCAGGCTGATATCATCTAACAATTTAATTCCAAGTTCATTAGCTATTATATGTGCAGCTCCTTCTTTGCTGATCAATCCAGAAAGCAGTTCTAATTTTTTGTTAACTCTTAACTTGATCTCTTCCTCGCCCAATCCAGCTTCTTTTTTTATAGAATTAACAATGTCCTCATATCTCATACTCATCATGTTCACAAGAAGAATTAAGTTTCTCTTTTTAATCTTTGTTGTTATAAAAACTATGGGTTTGTTCTTATTGCGAATTTAACTACTACATCATCATTAAAAATTTTCTTTTTAGTATTCACTTTAAACAGAACATATTCATCTCTATCAACTATCTCCCAGTCATAATTTTTCTTGTCTATAACCCTATTAAAGCACTCTGCGCTCTTGCAAAGCCTGATTGGCTCTGCCATTATTATCTTAAGTTCATTATAATCTCTGAAATTATAGTTTATTTCCTGTTTGAAGTCTGGGTTCATCTCATATTTTATCTTATATTCTTCTGCTGTCTTTACTCCAAATATGTATTTTTCTCTGCTTTTCCCGTAAATTTCTATATTATCTCCATCAATTACATGAATGTTGAAGAAATCTCTTAATCCTTTTATATCCTCATTATTAAACAAGATAACCTCGTAGTTTGCAAGGTATTTATCAAAATCTTCCATAAAGTTTTTAGAGAATCTATCTCTTAGGTTCTTAGGATAGCATTCCTTGCCATTAATATACCATATATTGTATCCAACAACATTTCCACAGTCGCTTAATTCATTTTTAGTATACCCACCATTGCTTGCCAAGTCTAATATTGCACTATATGCTGCTTGTTTAGCAGCTTCATCAATGTACAATGCTGCTTTTTCTCCGTCAATATACGATTCATAAAGATAAACCTGGTTCTGCCCAATTATCTCTCTGTAATTTGTTTTTGCTCCAAAAGCTATTTTATAGTAAGCAAATGTAAATATGACTAAGGTAAATATTGCAAGCACTGCAGTAAATATTCCTTTTTTATTCATGCAAAATACTCCTTAGGGCTTCCATATTTTACCAATCTTAATACAATCTTTTCATCTTTCTTTGGCAACAAAAATTCAGCGCTGCCCTTAACATTAAAATCGCCAGGGTCTCCAATACCTCTTATTCTATATACTTCTCCTCTTCTAAGAATTTCAACTTCCAAATAGCATTGGCTATCCCAATTACACGCTTTTTCTAAAATTTCTTTAGTCTTGATTTCTATTTTGCTGTTATCATCTATATTTAATAAAATGTACTCTACCATGCTCTCCCCATCAACATCATATCTAAGCCAGCCTATCATAAGTGTATTT
>CAZTDM010000042.1:0-6649 GCA_964611795.1 Candidatus Woesearchaeota archaeon | reverse complement strand
GCCCTCTGGCTAGAGCATCCGGGCAGATAATTAAATCATTTCTTCTTAGATGTTAATTTAAATCTTTCATTTTTTCTTCAACTTCTCAACTACAACCTTATCTGATAATATTGCTGAATTGCCTGATGGATCTTCAATTACTAGTTTTACAGGAATATCTCCTAGTTTAACCTTCCAAATTTTCTTTAAAAGGTTTTTTGCTGCTATTTTTACATTTTCATCTTCTGTTGTATCTCTCTCAGATTCGATAACATCTTTAAACTTATCAATAACACCCTCTACATTTGAGATATATCCTTCTGAAACAGGGCCTGGGGTAACAGACATTTTTAGCTGAGGAATCTTAACTGTTGCAAAAGAGGATTTTATGACTTTGATTTTCATGTCTTGTTCAGAGTTTATCTCTAAAGTACACCTAATCGGCTCTTTCACTTCTAGAGACTCTATATCGGATTGATGGTATAAGCAAGAGCTGCAGTTCATTGAGAAGACAAATACCTTGCCAAAATGGGGGATATCTATCTCATCCTGCTTTAATATAAGCGTTTTCTGATTGCATACTGGGCAATTTTGCTTATCTAGTATTTCCATATAAATTATTCAAAGAAAAAAGTTTATAAAACTAACCTTTCTTTAGGAAAGAAACGTTAACGAAAGAAATAACTAAGAAATAACGAAAGAAAATAGGTACTAAAAGAACTAGTAGGGTCTTTTTGGTTGCTCTTGTGCTGGCTGAGGCTGCTCGCGATATATCTTAGCAAAAGATGGTGTGACAACGATCCAATCATCGCCAAAACCAGCTATGTCTCCCTCAATAGCATCACATGTTTTCTTGATCTTGCTTACAGCCCTCTTAAGCTCTACCATATCTCTATCTTTTAATGGCTTAATGTTAACTAGGGCAATAGTGTAGCCTTCTCTTATAGAATCTAATGCAGGTTTTATGTCTGCAAAGTCTTGGATTATGAAAGGACGGACAGAAATCTTAGCTTTTTGGGATGTTTCCTTCTCTGCATCTATCTCGAGATAGTCTTCACCCATCTCTTCTGAAAATCTTAGGCTGTCATCAATGCCAAACCAGCTTTTTATTTTTGAAAATCCCTTTGCCATTTGTATCATCCTTTTTGTTTTCTTATGTTTACACTAAACACAACTATATAAATATTTCTATACTATATACTTTACTCATTAATATAGATATTTGAGGTTATTTTAATGATATACACTATAAACTATATCTTCTAGACGCTAGACAAATGACAGCTAGACAAACGCGCGCACAGGGTTTATATATGTTATAATCTATTTTGGTTATATGGAATATAGAGTATATAAGTATAGAATTTATCCGTCTGATAAGCAAAAGATATGCATTATCAATCAATTTAATATTTGTAAGCAACTGTATAACGAGCTTATGGCTTTAAGTATAGATTCCTATAGGTTTGGCAATGTCTATTTAACTAACTTTGATTTCAATAACTATATCTCTGGTAAATATTTTAACATTTATTCTCAAGTTGTTCAGAATGTCTCTGATAGAGTTCATAAGGCATTTCAAAACTTTTTTCATAGAGTTAATGATATATCATATAAGAAGAAGGGTTTTCCAAGATTTAAAAGCAGAGTGAATAGCATAACTTTCTCGCAAACAGGCTATAAATTTATTTCTAATAAGCAGTTTTACGTTTCTAAGATAGGAAAAATCCCTATTATATTGCATAGGATTCCTAAAGGTAAATTGAAGACTATAACTATAAAGTGCAATTCTATTGGAAAGTGGTTCGTTTATTTAACATGTGAGGTAAATTTTACTAAGAATGTTCATACTTCTAATGAAAAAGTCGGCATTGATGTCGGCATTGAAAATTTTGTTACATTATCTAATGGAGAAAAAATATCTAATCCACGTTACTTTATCAAGTCCGAGATGAAACTTAGAAGGCTGCAGAGAAGATTGAGTAGGAAATTAAAAGGAAGTAATAGAGAAAAGGCTAGGTTAAAGTTAGTTAAATGTCATATTAAGATAGTTAATCAGAGAAATGACTTCTTACATAAATTGAGTAGCAACTTAACATCTAGATTCAATAAAATTTTTGTCGAAGATTTAAGAATATCAAATATGCTTATAAGTAATTATCTTTCTAAACATATTAATGACGCTTCTTGGGGTAACTTTATACAGATGTTGTCTTACAAAGCTGTAACTGGCGGAGGACAGCTAATAAAAGTAAATCCAAGAAATACGAGTAAGACTTGTAACAAATGTGGAAACATCACTGAAATGTCTCTTAAAACTAGGGAATTCCAATGCCATTATTGTGGTTTTGCTTGTCATCGTGATATCAATGCAAGTCTAAATATTGTTAAGGGTAGGGCCGGACTAGCCCAAACCAATTATACGCCTGTGGAAGACTTTGTAAGACCTTTATAAAGGCATGGTCTATGAATCAGGAACTATACGTCGCTAATCTAGATGATTACGGCTGGAAACTATAGAGGAAGTCACATGCTTTCTAATAAGCTAACTACATGCCATATTTGTGTGCGGGTATATGTCGGAACATTAGGATCATCTGCGATTTCATCTAATTCTTGCAAAGATCTGTTAATTTTTACTTCAATACTCTTATCTCCTGATTGCAAGGCTAAAATTGAGCTGCGAACCTTATCACGGACGTTCTTTGGAATTGTAGTATCCTGTTCAATTTGGGAAAGAGTCTGTAAAACCTCTTTCGTTTTTTCATCTGCTAAATCAACACTCACTTTTGCCATGTTTTATAAGAACAAATGTTCTTATTAACTCCTATCTTTAGATTTATTCAAAGATTTTAAGATTTCTGACTGTAAACTAGATGCCCTGTCTTTTAAGTCTTTCTCTTGCTTGTCTAAACTTTTAACCCTTAAATCAAGTATCTCTTTTTTTTGGTCAAGTTCTTTTTTTAAATCTTCTTTTTTGCTAGCAATCATGATTTGTCCAACTATCTTATATGCTTCTTTTACATTATCTAACTCATTTAAAGCATTTTCTATTTCTAAAAGCTGAGACTGGAATGTTTGCTTCTGCAAATTAATGCTTTGTAGATTCTGTTCCATCATCTGCAGCTTTGCTATCTTGTTTTCTGCTTCTTTATTTAGTTCCATAATCAGAACCCGGGTTCCGATACCTCCTTAGGTTCCAACACCTCCAGTTCATTTATACCGCCTTTACTGTAGATGAAATTGTTCTTGGTTTATATAACATCTTAGAACCGCAGTATGGACAGCGGATTTTCTTTTTAATATAGTCCTGCTTTACTACTTTGTCACATGAGAAACATTTATAGGTTGTTATTTTATACCTCGTATGCTCTTCCTGTAAACTTTGAATTGCAGCTCCTGCATTGCCAGATTCCAACTGATAATCTTTTTGCTTTCAGCTTTGCGCAATATGGGCATTTGTGCCAGGATCTTAGCTTACTTTCTACTTCATTAACTTTTTTCTTGATACTTTTACCATATCTTACTCCATATCTTCCAGCTGGACCTAGTTTCTTTGCCATGTAACCTTTTTGTGAAAAAGCTTAACCAAAAATCAGAACCGAGGTTCCGATACTTCCTAAGCTTTCTTTACTTTATTATTTTGATGAAACTTTTCTTAAAAGTTTCTATGGGGTTGCTCGGATTTGAACCGAGATCTCTACCTCCCAAGGGTAGGAGCCTGACCAAGTTAGCCTACAACCCCAAATCAGAACCAAGGTTCCGATACTTCCTGTGTGATTAGGGTCTGGCTAGTTGGTTTATAAACATTATTATTTCTTCTTTTCAATAGTTTTTTTCTCTGCAGCTTTTGCAGGCTCAGCACCTTTAGCAGGTACAGCTTCCTTTCCTGTAACTGGTTTGCCTGCTTCTGGTTTTGCTTCACCAGCTTTCTCTTCGGCTGGCTTTGCCTCTGCTGTAACTGCTGGGGCTGCTGCTTTTTCAGCTTCTTCTAGAGCTTTCAATTTTTCCTGCTCTTTCTGTATTGCAGCCTGCACTTCCTGCAATTGAACAGCAAGTCTTTCTTTCTTATCTTTTGACATTTCAATAACTTCATTCTTGATTAGATCGTCATACATACCTGAGTTAACTTCTTCTATTGCCTGCTTAGCTTCTTTTCCTTCTACTAAAATGCCTAGGGAATTGCATGTGCCTATAACATTCTTTACTGCACCCTTAAGATTTCTTACAAGCATAGAATCTTTCTTCATTATAGCAATCTTGATTACTTGTTCCATACCCAGATTGGCAACTTTTGCAAGATTTGGCTGAGCAGATCCTTTCTCTATTGATAATTCTTTCTTAACTAACTGAGAAACAGGAGGACTGCCTACTTCAACATTGAATGATTTATCATTAGTATCAACAATTAACTTAACTGGAACCTGCATTCCTTTGAATGATGCAGTCTTATCATTAATAGATGCTAGTACACTTTGGATGTTTATCTTTAATGGACCTAGTGTTTGGGCTAATTGCGCATTGCTTTTAACAGCACCGCCATCAACAACTAATTCTATCTTTTCCTTACTCATCTTCTTGCTTTCCTTCTTCCTTGTCTCTGCGTATTACCTTTACCGAATCTAGTTTAACAGTAATAGGTATTGTAACTGCTGCTTCTAATAGCTCTACTACAACTTCTTCTTTTGCTTGGTCAATTCTTGAAACTTTGGCTTTTTCCCTCTTGAACGGACCAGAGATTATTTCTACAATATCATTTTTCTGAATGTTTACTTGCACTTTCACTTGTTCAAGCATATATTCTATCTCTTTATAGTCGATTGCTTTAGGGAGTATGCCACGCGCATAAGGAATACCATGATAAACTTCTTCAACAGCTTCTTTATTTGCTGCTTCTACAAAGATATAGCCGCGCATACCATGCGGACGGATAATACTGTAGATCTCCAAACCTTTCTTCTTGGCATTAGAGACAAGAAAATCCATTACCTGGTCTTCTCTGTTTGCTGTGGTTCTTAATGCGAATATTTGTGTCATTTTAATAATAGCCAGGCCATCTGTATAATAAAGCCTATGGCTCCTATAATAAGAATGCCAATGGCTGATACTTTGACTATGGCCTTAAATTCCTCCCTGCTGGGTTTTTTAGTTATTTTGAATACTCTCTTGCTTTCTATAAGAAAGCTCTTAAACTTTGTAGTATAATCTTTAATCATGTTAATAAGCTAAAGCTCAATTTCTTATAAAATGAATGGTTTATAAAGCTTTCTTTTGGAATGGCTGTGTTCTGGAGATTCAGGACAGAGCCGATTAATCTATTGTTATAACGCTATTTAGCCCTCTAAAATCATTGTCTAAAGTTATTAAGATAGCATTATTTTTTAATGCTGATGAATAAATCAATGCATCAGCTGTATGCAAATTGTTTTTTATAGATAACTCTACTGCCCTATTAGCTATTTCAAAATCTATATTTATTATTAGGCTTCTGCTTTTAATAAGATCCATTGATTTTTGTAACTTTATAGGCTCAATCTTATCTTTGATTAGTTTACTTTTAATTTCAAATATGGATATGGTAGAGGTTAGCAATAGGGCGTCTGATTCAACTAATGATTTTATCTCATTATTCTCGGCGTAGAAATAAGATAGCCATGCAGATGAGTCTAGAAATCTAGAATCTGTCACTTTTGTCCCTTATGCCCTTTAATATTTCTTTCTTGCCTTTCTTGCCTAGATAACCAAACAATGATTCTTTGTTAGTATTTTTAAGAATAACCTTTTTTATTGCTTCATCATAGGAACTAGATTGGGTGTTATCTCTAACTTTTTTAAGCAATTCTAAGGTGGATTGATTTATTTGTATGGTTGTTTTCATATAGTTATATAATATATAGTTATATATAAAGATTTCGTTATCTGCCTGTTTTCTTCCTGTAACGCCTGTAGAAGAAATACTGGAAAATGACTAGTGCCAGGATTACTAATGCTATCACACCAGCATTAATCTTCTTACAATTCTGGCCTGCACATTCTGTTCCAAATATGCTATAGCCTGTTACGCTTGTCGCTGCAGCCATATAGTTGATAAGGAAAAAACCTATTGTAAGGATCATAATTGTGCCAACAATGAATACAATGAATAAAGGCATCATATCCATCACTAGTCCAGCTTGTTTATTCATACAAAATAGATCTGCCTAAAGATATTTAAGATTTTCTATTAGCTTTATCAATAATGCTCAGCACTCTTTTTCTAGTTATCTTGGGATATATTTTAAGATATGAATTAAGCTTTTTAATATCCAACTTAACTAGTATGTCTTTAATTTCTTCTTTATTTAATTTTATTCTGAAGTAGACAACGTCTATAAATGTCTTCTCTATATCTGAGTATGGAAAGTAGAAGTTTCCCTGTTTATGGTAGTTAAAGCCGAAGAAGTATTTTTTTCTTATTCGCTTTATTAAAACATTTATATCGATAATCTTTCTTATTCCTGGCCTTATGTTCCTGGTAGTGATTATTATTGGGATAGTTTCTTGTTGCCAGAGATTATGCATACTCATAGCATCATGTAGGCCGAGGTAGCTGGGCTTAAAGCAGAAGACTGCTAGGGATGGGTCATCATGTATAGTATAGAAACCTTTTGCTAGCCTATTTATTTTTTTT
>CAZTDM010000041.1:0-6731 GCA_964611795.1 Candidatus Woesearchaeota archaeon | reverse complement strand
CAGGTTCCGATACCTCCTTAGGTTCCAACACCTCCTTGATTTTCCGCTAACGCTTTTCTAAAAAGGGTTAAAATAAAAAAAGAAAATTACAAGTCTTTAGCTTGTAATGTCTTTCTATTGTTTGCCATTGCTCTTTTCTCAGCTTCTCTGATCATCTCTTCTACCTTTTGGCTGAGTGCATCAGCAAAATCACCAGAAACATTGCATTTAGTGCAATCTTTTATCTTACTCCTTACTACCAATAAATCTGCCATCTTTTACACCTCCAAGTTTATGCTAATCGTCAAATTTTGGCTCTACAAGGTTTTTAAAGCCGGTTTAAGCTTAGTGTATTCTTAACTACTATATAAATCTTTGCATCGAATTTAAAATATCTTTTATAATTTAACAATACTTATAAATAAACCTCAATTCTTTAAAAAAATGTTCAAAAAAGAAAAAGCAGATGATCATTTGGTTGATACAATAAATAAGATAATGAAGTTTGAAAATGATTTAGTTAGGAATTTAATAAAAGGAGACAGGGTATTGTCTTTTGGAGATACAGATATAATAAAACATAATCATTTACTCGCCTCACTTTATGAACAGTATGATGAAACCTTGGTTGACTCCATCTTTATGCCAGTATATAGAAATTCCCACTTTATATCTAGATTTAGATCACCACAAAGTTCTTACTGATCATTCTTCAGGTCTTAAGAATGGGAAAAATATAACTTCTCTAATGCTTGGCGAGTTTGTCAATAACATTACCAATCTATCAATTCCAATTCCTATTCCAGATGTAGGTGGCATGCCGTATTCTAAGCATCTTAAGAAATCCTTGTCAAAAGGCTGAGCTTCTAAATCACCTTCTTTTAATTTATTCATCTGCTCTTGAAAATTCTTTTTTAACTCTTCAGGGTCATTAAGCTCGGAATATACATTTGCTATCTCCCATCCATTGATAAACAGCTCAAATCTTTCAACAAAGTTCTCATCTTTTTCTTTCTTCTTAGCCAATGGGCTTATATCCACAGGATAATCATATATGATTGTTGGCTGAACTAGATTTGGCTGAACTTTCTCTTCAAATATAGCATTTATTACCTCCCCAACTTTCATTTTATCATTAATCTCCACATTCAATTTTCTTGCAGCATGCTTAGCCTTGTCCAAACTGATATCTTTCATATCCACATCTGCATGTCTTTTTATAGCCTCAACCATAGTCATTTTTTTCCATGGCAATTTAAAATCAATTACACTTTCTTGGTATTTTATCCTGGTACTTTTTAACACATTCTTTACAACAGCAACCAGCATCTTCTGCAAGAATTCCATGTTGTCTTCATAATTAGCATATGCGTTCATAGTCTCCATCTGCAAGAACTCTGGATTATGGGTCTTGTCAATTCCTTCATTCCTAAAATCAGGAGAGAACTCGAATATCTTTTCATATCCTCCAGTAATCAGTCTTTTCAGATACAGCTCATTTGATATTCTCATATAAACTTTCATGTTTAAAGCATTTATATAGCTTTCAAAAGGTCTTGCACTCGTCCCACCATAAATTGGTTGTAATATGGGAGTTTCTACTTCAGTATAACCTTCATCATTAAGAAAATCTCTAATACTCCTTATTATCACGCTTCTTTTCAAGAAAACTTCCTTAACCTCTGGATTAACAATCAAATCCACATATCTTTGCCTGTATCTTAGCTCAGGATCTTTTAATCCGTGCCACTTCTCTGGCAATGCTCTTAATCCTTTGGTGAGGACATCTATTTTTTTAACCCATACACTTATTTCTCCTTTTTTTGTTCTGAATACTGTCCCTGTTACTCCAATTATATCTCCCATGTCAAGTTTGTTGAATATCTTATAAGCATCTTTGCCAAGATTGTCCTCTCTAACATAGAATTGAATCTGCCCCTTGGAATCTAATAAATGGCCAAAGCCAACCTTGCCCATTGGTCTCAAGCTTACGATTCTTCCGGCAAGAACTACAGTTTTTTTACTCTTTCCGTCTTTCTTTAACTTTTTATTTTCTTCAATTACATCAGCAGAATAATGCTTTTTATCAAACTTATATGCATAAGGATTAACTCCAAGTTTCCTTAAATCTTCTAATTTTACCTTTCTGACTTTAATAAGCTGGTTCTCATCATCTTGCATGATTAAGAATCAATATTAAAACTTTATAAAACTTCTTATTATTCTAGGACATAAACAATGTATTTATTGCCAGCAATTATTTCTCTTCTCTCTATTATCTTAAAATGCTGAAGATAATATTTTAGCAAGCTATCATCCAAGACCAAAACAACAGTTCTTTTCTTTACTACCTTTTTAACATTCCCAAAAAACTCGCCATACAATCTATTAACAAAATTCTTGCTGACACTATTAGACTCAGCAGGCAGGTAAGTGATAACATAATCTACATCCTTAAACAGATCTCCCATATGAAAAATCTCTTTGTCATATAGCTTAACATCTACTTTAGCAAGCTGTGCATTCATGCCTGCACTGATAAAATTCTGTTTGCTGATTTCCATTCCATAAAGCTTTTTCCCCCCGATTAATCCGGCTTCAATAAGAATAACTCCATCTCTGCAGTTTGGATCTAGCAAAGAACTCTCTTTTTCCCATCCGGCTATCTTAAGCAATGCATGAGCAACACAAGAATTCAATCCCTGCTTGTTTATCTTAACTCTATAATCTCTTTTATGCATATCTTCCTTTACCAGCTTTCCAATAAAACAGTCATTGTCTATGATGTCTGCAACAATTATATTACTGCTTTTAAGATTGACAACGTGCTCTTTTTTGAATATCACTTCTCCAACAGCCTGTTCAACATCAATCCTAGAAAAATCATGCTGTCCTTCTCTTCTGCATCTAACTACAAAATCTTTTCTGATGAATGAATAGTCTAGCTTGCTGCTTTTCCTTGCCAATTCATTCAGATTTTTAAACTTAAAACTGCCAACAAGGTCATATACAAAAGAAACGCTTCTAACTTTTTTTACAAATCCATTGATATCTTTACAATCAAATTCTACTCTCCCATTTTTTACTTTTTTAGCTTTATTTCCTGTTATTTCCTTGATATCCTCTATAACAACATCTTCAATGCCATAATAGCTGCCAGCAATATAGCTCATATTCTAATCTCAAATTCTCTAAACTCATTTCTAAAAGGCTCTTCTTTTGCATCAACATTAGTTACCTTGCTTACAAAAGTTCCTCTTCTGCAAAACCCTAGCATAGTGTTCAAATCACTATCATGCCCTTCAAATAGAGCCTCTACTCTACCATCTTTTAAGTTTTTTACAAATCCATTTACTTTTAGTCTCATAGCCTTGTTTCTTAAGGAATATCTTAATCCTACGCCTTGGACATTGCCTGTTATGAATACATGAACTCTTCTCATTTCTGCATTTTCCGTTAACGTTTTTAATAAAAGGGTTATTATTTAAATGTTATCAAAATCAATAATAAAAGAAAAAAGAATTAATTTTTTGCCATTCCGAAAACAGACTTAACAGCAACTACAACTGTGGCTGGTACAAATATTATCATGCTTGCTCCTAAAATGTTTTTTATCCAGGTTACAGATGCCATATACTGAGAACCTAGCGAGCTTACAATAACTAATACAGTCCCCGCCATTAAGAATGGAGTTACTTCCTTATCTGTTACGTTCAGCAATCCCACAATGATACCAATCGCGAATAGTGTTATTACCATTGTGTTGCTTAAACTGCCTATAAATCCAAAAATAACTGCTAACACGATTCCGATTAGGAATGCCCATGCTCCAAAAGATCTTGCCATACATTCACCCCCCCCCGTATCATTCTTGTTTATATTAGAATAAAGTTATAACACAATTTATATATTTAAAAGTTTATTACTACCTATAAGTATCAATAATAATGTCATAAAGCATAGTCTTTCCCACAAAAGTTTAATATACCCAGATAAATTTTTCATTAAAATGATTCTTGGCAGGATAATTGGAAGAGTGTTGACAAACAACTTCAAATTTGTAGCTGAGGGCAACGCTAAGAAATTCCAATATGTCCAGATTCTTCATAAAGAAGGATATTATGTTCTTGCACATATAGTGGAGCTTGAAAGAGATATAAGAGAAACTGTAGCATATTGCAACATAATAGGTTATAGAGATCAGCAAGAAATACTAAGACCTTTAACAGTTCCTTTTGAGCCAGGAACAGAAGTGCTTAGAGCAACAGATGATTTCATAAAAAAGACATTGAATCTTGAAGAAAAGGAAAACTCATTCTATATAGGCACATTAGAAGGCAGAGATAACATCAAGGTTTTTTTGGATTTAAATAAAGTCCTTACAAAGCACATATCTATACTTGCCAAGTCAGGAAGTGGAAAATCATATACTTCTGGAGTAATAATAGAAGAGATTTTGGAGAAAAAAATACCAGCAATAATAATAGACCCACATGGAGAATATACCTCACTTAGATATCCAAATGATAACAAGAAAGATAGAGAGCAGATGATAAGATATGGGATTGAGCCTGCAAGCTATAATCAAAATATATTGGAATTTTCTCCTAACACAGACACAAACCCAGGTGCTATACAGTTAAGACTAGACTCTTCAAATCTTGAGCCTGCTGAATTAATTCATCTTTTGCCAGCTAAACTTTCGAACATGCAACTTGGAATACTATACTCAGCATTAAAAAACCTTGAAAAAGTTGATTTTGATAGTCTATTGCTGGAACTTGAGAGCGAAGAAAGCAGCGCTAAGTGGACATTGATAAATATCATAGAATACGTAAAGAAACTTAATTTGTTCTCAGAATCTCCTACTTCAATAAATACACTAGTCCAGCCTGGAAAAGTATCTATAATAAATCTAAAAGGTGTGTCACAAGATGTTCAAGAGGTAATTGTCTATAAGCTCCTATCTTATTTATTTGCAGGAAGAAAAAAAGGAAATATTTCTCCATTTCTTTTAGTAATTGAAGAAGCTCATCTATTTATTCCGGAAAGGAGCTTTGGGGAAGCAAAAAGCTCAGGAATCTTAAGGCAGATATGTGCAGAAGGCAGGAAATTTGGTTTGTCTGTCTGTTTGATTACACAACGCCCTAGCAGGATAGAGAAAAATGCGCTTTCCCAAGTATCTACGCAGATAGTATTGAAGATGACTAATCCTCACGATATAAGAGCTGTATCTTCTTCATTAGAAGGAATTACAACAGAAACAGAATCTGAAATAAGAAATATTCCGATAGGTACTGCAATGGTTGTTGGTGTAGTAGACACTCCATTATTCGTAAACATCAGGCCAAGAAAGACAAAGCACGGTGGTGAAGCAGTCAACATAATAGAAAACATAGAAAAGCCAGACTTTGTCGTGCAATCAAAACAATATGAAGGGAAAGAACTTCTTCCAATAATCAAGCCAATGGTGAACATAAAAGATTTAAAATTAATATACGGTTCATCTAAAATAACTGCAAATTTAATCCCATGTTTGCTGATAAATCTTGATGATATAAATCTTTTGATAAATCTGAACAACGGGCATATAATCAGCAATATAGATGAAGCATCAGGCAAGCAACTTACAGCTGTAAACATAAGCAATCTACCAGATGATCAGATTAAGCTCCTAAGATTATCTATAAATCTTTTGAAATTCAGAGCATCAGAATTATTCTCGCGCTCTGGCATGGAATTCTCAACATTCTTTAATGCCTTAGAGAACCTGACAAAGCGCGGGATATTCATTAACAATAATGATGAATTTACCCTGAATGAGAAACTGACATGGCTAAATGAGATCCCCAAGCTCAATACATATGCAAAAATAGAATTTGCAAGTTTAGAATATGATTCAAAATACGATAAGAGCTATGATGTAAATAAGATAATCAATTTCTTCAGCAAGTTCTACAAGATTAAGAACTTCAAAGAATGCTGGTTATTGAAATATGAAGCTACTTATTAGCCTTTCTCAAAAAGATTTTTTTCAGCTAGCACCTTTCTAAAAGGGTTATACGAAAGATATATATACATATATTTATATTTCAATAAAAGAGGTGAAACTTTGGATAATCAAAAAACCTTAATGCTTGTTGTTGGTGTATTGATTGCAGGGTTGCTTATTGGCAATGTATTTACAGGCCAGGCAATAAGGAAAATTGTTGGTGGCGGAGGTGGTGGTAGTTGTTCTGATAATGATTCTGACAAATTTTTCCGCCAGACTGGTTGCGGTACTTCAGTAGATTGTAATGATAATAATCCATATGTTTATCCTGGTGCAGAAGAAATCTGCGGGAATAATCTTGATGATAATTGTGACGGTACTTCAATACTATGTCAGGGTAGTATAGAAATAGTAGCAAGAACATCAGAATATAATACAGGAGAAAAGGTGACTCTATTATGAATTCTAAAATATTATTACTCCTTATAATATCTATTCTGTTAACATTATCTATGTCAGATTACTCATATTCAGTTCTGCAAGATAGTAAAGAAGCTTTACCAAGTCAGGCCAGTTATGCTCCTGGCGAGCTCATCATAAAGCTTAAAAATATCCCTCCTAAAGTTAATAAAGGAACTAAGGGTACTATAGAAACAGGATTGCCATCTATTGATGCCTTAAATTCTAAATTTAATGTTAATTCTATGGAAAAGATACTTGAGAAACATCAAAAACTAGCTGAAAAAACAAAAAAACTTGA
>CAZTDM010000040.1:0-6889 GCA_964611795.1 Candidatus Woesearchaeota archaeon | reverse complement strand
TTGATTAAGCTTTTTCAAAAGATTATCCTGCAATAGATGTGGCAACAGAGCTGGGATTGGTATAAGGGTTCTAAGAACGGTTAACCGAAATATATATATACAGTGATTATTATAAATTATAAAAAGATGAGAATATGGAGACACAAAAAGCAGTTTTTCTCATTGTCGGCGTGTTTGTTGCAGGCCTTGTTCTAGGATATATATTTAGTGGTGGAGCTGATACTACTGGGCAAGCACAGAGGAATATAGAAGGTAGTGGTAGTAGTGGTGGTAGTCTTACGTGTTATTGTAGATCTGATTACTATGCCTCCGGCTGCAGACGTACGATTGATCCTAAAATTGTTATTTGTGGCGGGGGTAGCACTCACTTGTGTAATTCTGGATGGTTTTGTCTATAGTGAAAATCCCCTTGCGTTGAATCCACCTCGACTTGTTCCTTTGATCAAACCACTGGATCTCGACCAGGTAGGTGGATCCATAGGCTACATCCAAAGGCATTAAGCGTGGCTACCAACGAAGCGAGTGGCGGGATATACTCCAAATGCGCAGGCAAACTAATTTATGACCAGGGGAGCACTTCTATATTACGATACTACTGGACCAGTGTGCAGAGATTATAATACTGGCAAAGATTGTCCAAAATCAATATGACTTAGCATCATTATATGATTTTAACTTTATAGTTATACATTAACTAAATACCTTTCCCAGTATTAACAATCAAAATTTTATCTCTTGGGTGTATCCTGCTTTCATCAAATCTTTTTAAGTATAAGGCTAATCCTGCAGCTGCTGATGGTTCAGTATCACAATATTTTCTTAGTATCTCATAAGCCTCTATTATTCTATCTTCAGAAATCTTATAAGTCCCAGTTTCATTGCCAGAAAAAGATAATGTATTCAATGCAGCTATATCATTTTTACTAAATATTGCGAAAGGATTTGAATATTTTACTAATTTGTCAGCCACGCTATCTATACTTTCAGGCTCAGCTCCCAATATATCAATATCAGCAACTTTCCCAGCAGATGTTCTTAATCTAGGATCAGTTCTGTTCATAACATTATTTCTCACTGTTCTCTCTTGCCATGTTAAGTAATTTTCAAATAATCTGCCTGAACCATAAGGAATATACACCTGATTTGGATGTTCATTAAATACCTCATGCACGTGCCAATCATAGAATATAGCATTTGGTTCAAATACTCTAACAGATGTTATGTCAATTCCATTTTTATTATTTGTTAATTCTTTTATATCATCAGTAGACAATTCTCTATCATTTAGATTAGCAACATAAACATCTGCATGCAATTCTTTTAATAAATCTAGTCTTTCTTTTGATATTGAAGAATCTACAAGCATCTTGACAGGAGGCAAACCAAACCTTTCATACATCTTTGCAATTGATTTTCCAACATTGCCAGCAGTTACAACAGAGAATCTGGGAACTACTAGCCTACCAAGATTACCATTTAATATTCCTTCTTTCCTTTTTAGATACAGTCCTCTAGCATAATCTCTAAACAAAGTAGTCAGTTCCCATGCCATTCTATCTTTTATCGTCTTTGTTGGGTTGCTTCTTGCATCAGATTCGTTCTTAATATAAACAATGCCATATCCATTAGACGATAAATCAATTGGAAAACAGGGTGTAGCTTTCCATTCAGGGTTTAAAGGATCATTCTCACTATATACAGGAATATCTGCCCATTTTTCTACAACATCCCAGCTCATATATTTTGGATGCTCTATCTCTTTTACAATAATTCTATCGAGTGTCATTTAATGTCCTCTAGAAATTTCTTTAAGGCATACTCTATAATATGCGATTTGTTTCTAAATCTTCCTTCCAAAACTATTTTTTCAGCTCTCTTGATTAAGCTTTCATCCATTGATATGCTTACTTTATGCTTCATTTTGCTACTTTGCAGTAGAAAGTAGTATATAAAGCTTCCTTAGTTCTATTAAAGTCTATAAGGCAATTATAATAGGTTTTCAGGCATAATATCAAATAAAGTTTAGGATAGTCCCGGCAGGATTTGAACCTGCGTCACAGGCTCCAAAGGCCCGTATCCATAGCCTTCAATAACTCATTGTTTATCGAACTTGGCCGCTAGACGACGGGACTATCAAAGCTATCTAGCTGCTTGGGAATTTAAAAAGCTATGTTTTTGATTTTAATTATTTATTATAAATTCTCAGAGATTATCTCATATTCATGTAACGAAATTCCAAAATCAGAGTAACTAATCTCAACATTAATCTTATCACCTACAGACAACCCGGGAAGAATTGTTTCATATTCTTCAGCAAACCTACCACTCCAAACAGTATAAATATATAAACCATTTTCTCGCGGAACAGAAGAATCCCCTGGTTTTTGGGCCTTTGGAAGAACTCCTTCAGACTCAGATTCTACTCTAGATTCAGATGGCTCAGCTGGGACAGCTACAATTGGGATATGTACTACTTTTGCAGGTCTAGAACTATACACAAACTGCGCTTCAAGTTCCATACCTTGACTCAAAGGTAAAAATTGCGATCTAGAATTACGATTATATTCAAGAATGGAATCTACTAGGATAGTTGCAGAATCACTTGGATTTGTATCCACAGAGCATTCCTCGGAGTAAATGCCCTCCCTATACGAACAATAATCATACTGCCTTAATGACAAAATTGTAGCCTCAATTTCTCCAGAATCAAAAGGTGAGATTTCTAATCCAGATCCAACTACTTCTGTCTTACAGCCACTAATAGAGGTGATAACGATTAAAGAAAGGAAAACTAATGCGATAGACCAATAAGATTTCATGTTAATTAAGTATTATTCTATATTTAAAAACCTATCCTTTTAGAACTATATTATTTTTCTTTTAGTCTTTCTCTTATATCTTCCTCTTTTCTCAACTTTATCTTTTAATCTAGTGATAACTTCCTCAGCATTTTTATAATTCTCAGAATACCCTTGTAGTATATACTCAAAAGCTTCTTTTGCAATCTTATAATGCTTGCTATCTAATGCCTGTCTCAATAATCTTAAGTCAACAGCTCTGTCTTCAGTTCTATCAGATACAAATCCCAAGCCTAAGTCGATAAGATATACCTCATTGCCTCTGAGTATCATGTTTGATGTAGTCAAATCACCATGGACAACGCCAACAGAATGCAAGTTGGCTATTTGCTTACCTATATCCATGCACAATAACCTAAGATTAGTGTCGCTTAACTCATCAATTATATTCTTAACAAGCTCTCCATCAATATACTCCATAGATATCTTCATATCCTTATCAGAGACTTGAAACACTCTAGGAACGTTTGCATCTTTAGCCCTCTCAAGAAGTTTAGCCTCACTTTTTGTCCTTATTTTTCTTAATTTGTTATCCAGCTCTTTTACCCTATATCCTTTGCTAATTCTTTCTTTTACCAGCTTTCCATCTTCAACATATAATACAGCCTCAGCCCCCCTACTAATTAACCTTTTAGACATTTTAGAAATTGCCAAAATTAAAAACCATGTCCACTCCCTTATTAGTTACTGTATATATAGGTAAACTATCTCTATTAATTCTATCTCGTTCATATCCCACTTTTTTAATTAATTTATTCTTTCGTAAGTTTTGGATAGCCCAATTTACTCTTGAGCTTGTTCTGTTTGTTAAATATACTAAGTTACCCACAGAAAATGGTTTACCTTCATTTAAAATATGTCTAACTGCCTCTCTAAGGAAAAAATTCAAGCTTTCTCCATTTGGTGTCTGTAACATTTTATAAGAAGAGATCTTATTACGAAGTCTTTTCATTTTGTAATCCAAACTAAAACCGATATTTTTATAGAACAATTCTAACGACTTCCTATCACATACTTTTAACCAATAGTCACCTACATAGGTGTTTTTACCATTTCTGATATAAAACCTGTTCTTATTTAATCTTGGTCCGTGAACCTTAATACCAAATTTATTTTGCAAAATATACTTTAAATCAAGTAGAAAAATAGGTCCATCAGTAGATTTTAGTTCCTTCTTTATAATAGATCTACTCATTCCTATATCTTTTGAAATCCATCCCTCATCATCATAACACTGTCTAATAAATGACTTCAAAATTTTATTATCTGCCTGCATTATAAACTTAGGTATAGGTGAATCTAAGAAGATTTTACTTCTCTTGGGAACATCA
The DNA here is from genome assembly GCA_964611795.1 of Candidatus Woesearchaeota archaeon. Taxonomy (GTDB): domain Archaea; phylum Nanobdellota; class Nanobdellia; order SCGC-AAA011-G17; genus CAZSRE01. Next base: position 2,700 of record CAZTDM010000040.1, on the reverse strand, counting down.
AAAGTCTTATTTAGTATTATCCCCATAACACCAGAATAAACTATATGATAAACTCCAGTACTCTTTCTTTTATAATCAACAATTATATGAACATCACCAAAAACATTCTTCACAGCTTTCTTAAATGAAATAAAATGATTCAAATTTTTATTTGTATAATGAACACCATTATCTTTATTTATTCCCCCATCACAAAAAGTAGCTGCTATAATTTTAGCTAGATCTTCATTAAGCTCAAGAGGCAATCTCGGGTTTCTAATAAACCCATTTGATCTTTTAATCTTTTTAATATTCTTTTCAATTTCCTTTTCAGAAGATATACCCAGTTTAGTAATTTTATATAGAACCTCTATATTTGGTGCCCTTATACCATTCTTCCATCTTACAACATTTCGTGGCTTTTCCTTAATTGTGTTTGCGAAGTTAATCCAACTGTTAAATTTTCTTAAACATTCATTAAAAATTCTATTCCTAAAATTAGGTTGCAAATCAATGTATAAATCATCCATAGGCAAATCAAATAAATGAAAATACATTCTATTCATTCTCCTTTTTAATTATAACATCTATATCATCTCCTTGCTTTAAATTGAACTTTTTTGTTATTCTTTTAGGGATAGTTATAACTAAAGCATTACCGGTTTTCCAGATTTTGGCATCAAATTCTCTTTTCATTTTGTATTTACTTTTTATATATATTATAAATACTAATGGTATATAAATATTTATATGCCAGATTATAGTTAAAATAACACAGAAAAGATTTTAAAGTTGAAATTTACCCTTAAATTTCTTCATAAGCTTCTTAGGATCCTGGCTTCCACCCATCATTTTCATGATCTTCTTGCTCTGCCTATACTGCTTCAATAGTTCTCTAACTTCACCAGTAGTTGCTCCAGCACCTTCTGCTATACGATTTATACGACCACTTTCTGTTAGAACCTCAGGATCTTCTAATTCTTCTTTAGTCATAGAATCAAGAATATGTCTCCATTTTTTCAGTTTCTCTTCCTGCACTTGTAAAGCCTCTTTAGGCATCTTTAATTGCCCCATCCCAGGAACCATCTCCATAATCTTGCCAAGGCTACCCATTTTATTCAGAGCCTGCATCTGCTCATACAAGTCAATAAAATTAAACTCGCCTTTCAAAAACTTCTTTCCCAAATCCTCAGCTTGCTCTTCAGTTATAGCTTCCTTAGCTTTTTCTAATAATGCTTCCAAGTCTCCCATCCCAAGTAATCTAGAAACAAATCCTTTTGGATTAAATTCTTCTAAATCATCAAGTTTCTCACCTACACCAATGAATTTTATAGGAGCTTTAGTTACAGAACAAGCAGATAATGCTCCCCCAGCCTTAGCAGTTCCATCTAGTTTAGTAGCTATGACCCCAGTAATGCCGCAGCTTTTATGAAACTGCTCTGCCTGACTTCTAGCAGCCTGTCCAATGTCTGCAGATATGACAAGCAGATTTTCCTCAGGCTTGATTCTTTTATTCAGAGCTTCAATTTCCTCAATCAAATCTTTGCTTAGAGCATCTCTTCCAGCTGTATCAATGATTACAACATCAAACTTCTTTAGCTCATCCTCATATTCCTCATAAATCTTGACAGGGTTTTTCTGCTTTCTATCTGTAAAGCATTTTACATTTATTTGCTTAGCTATCTGCTCTATCTGGTCAATAGCAGCCGGACGATGAACATCTAATCCAAGTAAAGCTACTTTATAACCTCTTTTAGTAAACCATTTGGCTAGTTTACCTGCGGTAGTCGACTTTCCAGAGCCAAACAATCCCACCATCATTATCTTAACTGGCTTTCTCGCAATCTTGATCTCTACTTTCTCTTCACCCAAGAATTTAACTAATTCCTCATAGACAATTTTGACAATTTTCTCTCTTGGATTGATGCCTTTAACATCCTTTTCTTCTAGTGCTCTTTTTTTGATTTCTTTAGTCAAGTTAAAGACTAGTTCAACATTAACATCAGCCTGCAGCAAAGCTTTTTGTATGTCCTTGACAAGCTCATCTATGAGCTTCTCATCTACAAACATGCTTCTAGCTATCTTTCTCAGTGTTTCCTTTAATGAGCTTCCTAAGCCCTCTAAAACCATGTTTATCTAGCTCTAAAATAGATTTATAAAGGTTAGCAAAAGAGATTAAGGATTATATGTCAAACAGAAAGTTCCAGGACGATGTAACATTTGCTGTAATAAAAAAGATTAAGTAAATTTCATTTTTAAGTATTGCTTGCCTTCATTTTCTATCTGTCTTACTCTTTCTCTTGTAATCCCATAATCCATCCCAATAGATTTCATAGTCTCTTCATTCATTCGTCTTATAAATATATGATAATCTCTTTCATCAAAATCATCTTTCAGTTCTCTCATTAATGTTGCCATTTTTTCTCTAACATCAATATCATCTACAAAGTTCATACTCTTTGGATCATCAATAAATTCCTCTAATTCACTTCCTTCTTCTCCATTATGGTTGTAAGTTACTTTGCTAAGAGATGTCGTTGTTCTTAGTTTTGCTATATTTAATAATTCTATAACTTCTTCAGCAGGCATCCCTAAGTATATTGAAAGTTGTTTTAACGATATTTCATCATCATTTTCAGTTTGCTCCATTATCTTTTCTAATTTTGATATCTGTTCACGTACGTATACAGGGATATGTATAATCCCTCTATCAATTAAAGT
>CAZTDM010000039.1:0-7014 GCA_964611795.1 Candidatus Woesearchaeota archaeon | reverse complement strand
TCGGGTCGGGGCCTCTCTAATAACCTTTCTTAGAAAGAAACGTTAACGAAAGAAATTTGCTTTTTGATAAGGCTTTTCCTAAAAGGCTTGCTTTCCGTCAACGCTTTTCTAAAGGGTTAGTTACTATTATAAAATGAACAACAAAGTATAAATAAATTCCTTAAGCATTTATATATATGAAAGGCCAGTCAAGTATAGAATACATTGTCCTTGTTGGCCTCATTCTAGCTGCATTAATACCCTTAATTTATTATGCTACATCAAAATCAAGCAATGAAATCCGCCTTAATCAAGCAGATCAATCAGTGCAGACAATAGCAAAGGCAGCAGACAATGTCTATACAGCAGGCCCAGGAAATCGTGAATACATCCAAGTAACATTGCCGACAGGAACAGTAAACTTCACAGTGTCTGGCAGAGATATCTTAATGACTTTAAGCATTTATGGGGGCAATTCAAATGTACATGCAAGAAGTATATCAAGTATAAAAAACACAACTCCCTTACCAATGGGCCAAGGCAGCTATAATCTGATAGTTAGAATGACAGAAAAGCAGGTAGAGATATCAAAGCCATAGCAAAGTATAAATATTAATCTTCTTACTTATTCTTGATGGGAAAAAGAGGACAGGTTAGTATTGAAGGCATACTTGTAATCTCTGTCTTAATGATTGTCTTCTTGCTTGCATTAAGTTTTACATTTCTTAGAAACAGCGACATTATTACAACAAGGGCAATACTAGACAACCAAAATGACTGCAGGAGAGTTGCTAACGCAATAAGCCAGGTAAAAGTACTGGGCGATGGTTCGGAAGCAAGAATATATGCCAGGCCGAACATAACCATAATATCAAGCTCGAAGCTTATTATTACACAAGACAAAAAAGAAAAGGCATATTGCAGCTTCGAAGGCATTGCTACATATAACTACACCAACATCTCTGGCAGCCTATTAGTTAGAAATGAGAACGGAGTAATTACAATAACAAAATGAGAAGCCAGGTTAGCACAGAGACAATCTTTTTAATATCAATAGTGTTAATCATATTCATTTTAACAGCATTATTCACTTTTAGTAAAAGAGCTCAGATAGAAGAAACAGGCAGTTTTATTGAAAAAAGAAATGAATGCAACAAAATTGCTACTGCTATTAACTACCTCAAGATTAACGGCCCAGGAACAAAAGCTAGGTTAAATACAAATTTCTTAGTAGAAACTAGAGATAACACAGTAATAATTAAAGATATAAAAAATACAACTACTATAAAGAATGAAATAGCTATAATGGCATCTTCAACAGGTGTTACACAACAGTCATTTTATGACAAAGCCACTGCAAAATTCAATCCAGATTGGTACGATAATTGTTATGAAGGACAAGAATTAGTAGCAGAGATAGCAGCATGTCATGGCTTTCCTTCTCCTGGGGAGGTAAACTTCTTAACCATAACCTGGAATTATACTCAACTTATGAAAAACATAAGCAGGTATAACACAGTCTACTTAGAGGATGCACATACAAATACTACACTCAGCTATAATGGAAAAACTTTTATTGACATTCAAGAAGACTGGGTTAAAGATGGCGGAGTTCTTATCCTTTCAGAGCATTATATGTGTAGATATAATGTGCCTCTATGCACTAATCCAAACAACACAATGTATGACTGGTATAACCTATTTGGAGTAAACATGCATAATATATTTGGTAGCAACATCTGGGCAACAGTAATAGAGGAAGATCCATTCTTTCCAGGTTTGAGCCTTGGGAGTCAAACACAATTTGCAGAGTTTAACTGGGTGGAAGACTATTCACAAAACAATGATGCCGAGAATATTAAGGTGATAGAGAGAGAGAACGTGCCAAATTCTAAAAATTCTCCTGCTACTGGAAGAAGTGCTTTTGCATATTGGAAATATGGCAATGGCCTAGTCATTTATCTTTCAGATTTCCAGAATACATCGCTAAGCGATGTTTCAATTGATGAAGTGCTGATTAATGTTATTGAAAATGCTTTTATAGAGTTAATAACTGCAGAAGAAAGTTCTGAAGTTTTCTGCCACAGCGAGCTTAGCTTAGATAAAAACTACAGAGTTACAGGCAAAATAGAACTAGAGAATGTAAACAAAACTATAACAATCAAAAACTATGAATAAAGGCCAAGGATCTACAATAGATTTATTTGCATCTATAGCAATATTTATAGTCGTAGTAGCACTTGTAATATATTACTATACCTATTTCTCCAATAGGGTTCAGCGAGACCTTGAATATGAAGAACTGCAAATACGTGCCTACAGAATAGCTGATTTATTAACTAAGACACCTGGCGATCCTAGCAGATGGGAAGCTCTTCCCGGTAACCCTATAGATGTCAACAAAATCTCTAGCCTAGGCCTTGCCATCAACGATAGGCAGCTTTCAAAAGAAAAAGCTCTTAATCTTACCCGCATTGATTACAATGATCTGAAAAAACTGCTCAACATAGAGCCATATGAATTCAATATAACCATAAAGACAAGAGATGATCTAATTACTCTTTTAAGAAAATACGATATAAGAGTAGCATACCTGGGTATTCAAACCCATTGCGCAGACGATGCTATAAGAAATGAGCTTATATCACTTTATAATTGTAAAAAAGTAGGAGACATAACTGACAGAAATCTAGAAAGATGCGAGATGTATGATACTCCTCCAGAGATAACAAGCCCAGGTCCAGCATTTGGTAGTAACTTTGATTTCTTCAAGAACATATCCGACTACGACCTAATAGTAATGGAAGATGCTAATATAAAAACCGGAAATACTGGTGCTAGGCCATGGTACAGCGACGGTGAAAGCCTAGAGAATTTTACAAAAAATGGAGGCTACTTCCTTGTAACAAGGAGGATTGCAACAACTAGCAGATATATACTTGGCATTAATTATACCATAACCACTATAGGCTCTGATCCAACATTAGTTACAACAGACTATTATAACGCAAGAGACACAGGTGATGAAAGATTTATTTTACTACCTGGAGATTCTAGCAATCAGGCTAACATAGTTACATTCAATCCAAACTATGTAGATGCTCCGGCAAACATAACAAACTTCTTATCTATAGCCAGAAATAATGTAGGTAACAACTCTGCAGCTAGGTGGCAATTTGGAAAAGGCGTAGTCTATTATCTCAATGATGCATGCGATGCTACCCTAAAGGATGCAGTTGGAGTAGCTGCTAAAAAGATAACTATTCATCTTTCTGCTTCATTATTCTCTAACATATTAACATCAGGCAAAAACCCGCCTAAAAATGCAGATATAGTTACAGTTCAAAGAGATGTTTTGTTTGAAAATAAGACAGCCATAATTGAAATAACTATGTGGATACCATGAGAAAGAAAGGATTCATCTTGATGACAGACGCTATTGTAGGCATGATAATAGCTATTTTGATAATATTAATAGCTAGCTACTATGTCACAAAAGCTAAGGAGCCAACACTATCAAAGCTGCAATTAGCTAAGCGTGGCTCAGACATAGTCACCCAGCTAAATTATCAGAAAGTTCTTGATACCAGAGACCAATCCAGAATAGATAATAACCTGACTAATATGCTTCCAGCAAGCTATGATTTCAAGCTTTTCCTTAACTTTACAGGACAAAGAACCAATATATCAGCAGGCAATTTAAATATCCCCCCCACAAGAAACTTGGGAAGTGGCAGATTAGTATATGTTTATTCTGACAATAATATTGTAAAAGACTTCTATATAGTAAGGTACTGGATATGGCCAAAGTAGGCTTTCTATATACTATTGGCATGCTTTTAATGGCTCTTACAGTCTTCTCGCTGGCATTATTGGTAACAGAGATCCAGAGAAAATCAAACGAGAACGTAGCAGAGATAATAAAATATGAACGCCTTTATAACCTGGACACATCAATTAATGAAGGATTCGCAGAAATCTTCAGGGTAGCATCTGGCATTCGCTTTATCTACAACAACAAAACCAACAACACATTATTCATAGAAGAAAACCTAACCTCCAGCAACCAGGCCATATTTGCCCAGAACATGTCTAGATGGGGTAAATTCCTTAACAAAACAGTCACTAACAGGGCAGAGAATGTTTCAATCCATCTTAGCAACTTTAATGCTGTTAATACTAGGCTTCCATTAGTAATAATGCCCTACAACATTAACTATGAACATATTCCTAACTTAGGCGGCTCAACTCTCCGTTTATCTCCTATGCTATTCAATTTCTATGGATATAATATTTCAGTATATTCTCCAATAGATGTTCTCTCAACTTCAACCTGGCGTGAAGCATCTGGTACTGATATGATAATCAAAATCAAAGTTCGTGGTCCAGCCACCAGCAGGATTATTAATCAGCGCATATCCTCAACAGGTTTAAGCTATCTGCAAGTTAGAAACTTGGCTAATACAGCTAACTTATTAAACATCTCTATTAATAACTCAAAGCTGTATATAGACAAGTTCTCTACAGTCAGCAAGATAAAAGTCACGACAGGAATAATAATGCCTCGCAACAATACAGAGCTTACAAGAATCTTTTATCCCAAAAAAATATATAATGTAACCTTGACTAATCTAAGCGTGAAGACAGTCAGTGATGTAATGCTACTTTCATTGCAGGTCTAGTATAATAAACAGCAAAATATATATATCCTACAGCCAGATTAATAATTAGAAAAAGAGATGATTCCTTACTATAAAAAATACATCAAGCTAATTAAAGGTCCGATTAAAAAAGCCTTTAAGCATGGCTATAAAAAAGAAGAAATAGAGCTTAAGCTAAAAGAAAAGCACTGGCCGCAAGATGTTATCCAGGAAGCAATTAAAGAAGTTATAGAAAAGCCTGGAATAAGCAAGAAGAGATTAGTGTTAACTATATTATACTGGCTAGGCCTGGCTACAGCTGCATCCTCATTTATCTTGCCTAATTATTTCTTGTATTTGATCTCTGCTGGGGTAGTGTTAATGCTCCTATCCGTTCCTATGAAGATAAGCGATGCTAGAAAGCTTAAGATAGCCAAAGAACAGCAAGGAAAGCCTGGACAATTCACTCCTGTAATTCCAGCAAAGACCACTAGTCCATTCATTCCAGCAGCAAAGAGAGAATCATTCTTCTCAAGATTGTTCAAGAGAAAACCAAAAGAGCTAAAAAAGAGAGAAGAGAAGCCAGAGATTCCAAAGCTGAAAGAGAAAGAAAGGCCATTGGTTGAAAAAAGACTGGTAGTAAAGAAACAGCAAGAGCCAAAGAATCCTGTTCTTGCAATGATTCTCAGCATTATCATCCCTGGTCTTGGCCAGATATATCTTGGCAAGACAAAGAAAGGGCTTATTATCTTGTTAACCTTCTGGTTGATAGTTCCATGGCTATATGGAATAATAGATGCATATCAGACAGCTAAAGAAATAAACAAAAAAATAGTCCCGCCATCAGAGATTAAGAAGCCAGAAGAAAAACAGAAACCAAGGAAAAAGAAGCATAATCTAGGCACAATAATCTTGCTGTTCTTCTCATTAGCAGCCCTTGGATTAATATACTGGCTGTACAGCAAATCTACATTTAACATCTATAATGTCTACACATACTCTACAATAGTAGCAATATTGACTGTAATCTTGCTTCCAATAATAAGAAAATCTGGAAAGAAAGAGAAAAAGAAAGAAGAAGATGTTCCTGAAAAGAAGGTAGAGATAGAAGATTTAAGAAAAGAAGTTACTAAGAAGCAGGAAGATTACGAGACAGACTTTGACAGGCTTCATAAGCTTGTAGAGAAATATGGCAGGATTAAGATATCTGATATAGCAGAAACATTTAAAATAACCAAAAAAGAAGCTGAAGAATGGGCTGCCATATTAGAGCAGCATAATCTAGCATCAATATACTATCCTGCGATAGGCGGGCCAGAAGTAGTAAGGAAGAAAAAAGCAAGGAAAGAAGAGGAAGAAGAGAATGCCTGAAAAGAAAAAAGAAGTTAAGAAAGTAAACTTGGGGAGTGAAGGTTCTGACAAGCCTGTTGGGAAAAGAAGTGTAATAGAGCAATATTCCCTTACAGCAGATAAGATAGCAATTCCAATTAAAATCACTGGCGGGCCTAATATAACTCCAAGATATGAGATTATTTATCCAGAGTTCTCCCCAGCCACGCAAGCATTGCTGGATGATATCAAGAATAAGCTCATAGTAGAAGTAAAAGTATCTACAAGAGAAATCCTTGATCCTAAGACAATATCTACGTTAAAAGACAAATTCTACAAGAAAACAGAGTCATTATTAAAACCTAAGCTTCCTACATTAGATGAGTCGCAGAAAGCAAATTTAATAGCTACATTAATCCAGGATATGCTTGGACTAGGAAGGATTGAATTCTTGTTAAATGATAATTACCTGGAAGAAATAGTTCTTACCTCGACAACAGAGCCTATCCGTGTCTATCATAAGAAATATGGCTGGCTGGAGACAAATATCATGCTGCAATCAGAAGACCAGATTCTTAACTATGCAAATATTATAGCAAGAAGAGTAGGCAGGCAGATTACAACTCTGACCCCATTGCTGGATGCAAGATTGGTTACAGGAGACAGAGTAAATGCTGTTCTCTATCCAATATCAAACAAAGGCAACACAATTACAATAAGAAAGTTCGCGAGAGACCCGTGGACAGTTACAGACTTTATATCAAACAACACAGTCAACTCGCATATAATGGCAGTAACCTGGCTTGCGATGCAGTATGAGATGAACATCCTTGTTTCAGGAGGTACAGCATCTGGTAAAACATCTTTGCTTAACATCATGATGCCATTCATCCCATTCAACCAGAGAATCATCTCTATAGAAGATACTAGAGAATTAACTCTTCCAAAGTTCCTGTATTGGTGCCCATTGACAACCAGGCTTCCAAACCCGGAAGGAAAAGGAGCTGTTACAATGTTAGATTTGTTAGTTAACTCATTAAGGATGAGGCCAGACAGGATTATTCTT
>CAZTDM010000038.1:0-7106 GCA_964611795.1 Candidatus Woesearchaeota archaeon | reverse complement strand
GTGCCACTATCAAATTCTTCTCTTATTGATAAATCTCTTCTTGGCTTTCCTCTAGCTTTATAGAACTCGCTTATATCCCTTATAATAACTGGAATTCCATATTCTTTCCCTATTTTCATTGCATTACTGTTTGTTTTATCTGAGAAAATGACAGCTACCTGATAAGGTGTTCTTCCTTCTCTACTATCAATTTTTTTCTCATTTTCAATAATCTTCACTAGATTTGAGCCACTACCTGACATTAAACCAGCTACTCTCATTCTGCCAGATTCTGGATTATAAAGTTCTTTCATTTCCTAGTTAAAATAGTCTACTCCATTTTTAAATATTGTTATGCCTGAGGCTTCATTAGGCAAATCAGCGCCTTTTCTTTTGTATTTCTCTTTCATAAGTGTCCAATGTGGAAGATGTGTAAAATCAATTGCTCTTTCTGGATGAGGCATCATACCAAGAATTCTTCCAGATTCATCTGTAATACCTGCAATATCCTCCAATGACCCATTAGGATTGGCTGGCAAGTTTTGGTATTCGCAAATCTCTCCTTTTATATATCTCGCAGCCACTAGCTTTTTCTCATCTAAACATTTAAGAGTCTCTTGATCTGCATAAAACTTCCCCTCTCCGTGAGCTATCGGCATGCTTATTGCAGATAAGCCTCTTGTCCAGACAGAGTTGGTATTTTCAAACTCTAAATCAACCCACCTATTTAAGTATCTTGCTGTATCATTATGCACCAAAGCTATTTTGCGTTCTCCATATTTTCCTCCAAATGCTGGAAGTAAACCCAGATTGGCAATAACTTGAAATCCATTGCATATCCCGATTGCTAGATGATCTCTCTCTACAAAATGCCTTATTTCATTAAACAAATGGTTTCTAATCTTATTTGCCAAAGCATTACCAGCTCCAGTATCATCTCCATAAGAGAACCCACCTGGAAATGCAAATATTTGGTATTTCTCAATCATCTTACTGTTCTCAATAAGATCATTTATGTGCACAAGGTCTGCTTTAGCCCCAGCCTTCTCAAAAGCAAATTTTGTTTCTTCATCACAGTTTATCCCATATCCAGTCAACACTAATGCTCTTGCTTTTATCATCTAATACCCCTTAAATATTGATTTATATGATTTTAATAATGCCTGAACTGTTGTATGAATAATATCCTCCCCACTTCTTCTTCTGATAATGAACCTATCATCATCTCTTACAACGCCCACTTTTGAAATATAATTGCCCTTCATTATCTTCTCAAAAGCTGATGCATAATCAGGATTAACAGTTACTACAATCCTTCCCTGGCTTTCTGAATAAAGCTGAAAATCTTCCCGCATATCTACATCTTCTAAATTTGCGTCCATCCCTAAAATCCCACCCATTGCTGTTTTTGCAAGAGCAACTCCTAATCCCCCATGATGTATACTCTGAGCAGATGCAACTAACTCTTCTTCTATTGCCTGTGAAAGAGAAGTATACAGTTTTTTGTTTCTTTCTATATTCACTTCTGGAACTTTATTCCCAATAAATGACCGACCTCTTAATTGCTCACCAATCATTGCAAAATACTCAGATCCACCAAGCTCTTCATAATTACTACCTAATATATAGACAAGATCTCCAGGCATCTTAGCATCTAATGATACTGCTTTTCTTACATCTTCCATTACTGCTATTGAGGAAACAAGCAAGGTAGGTGGAACTGAGATTTTTACTGGATTTCCATTTTCATCAAATCCTTTGAAATCATTAAACATGCTATCTTTGCCAGAAATGAACGGTGTACCATATCCAATGGCTGTATCGTAACATGCCTGCACAGCTCTCTTTAATTGGCCAAGTCTTTCTGGTTCATTAGAGCTGCACCAGCAGAAATTATCAAGCAAGGCTATGTTCTCTAATTTAGTCCCTGCAGCAACCGCATTCCTTACAGCAGTATCAATTGCTGCAGCAGCCATATTATATGTATCTATATCGCTATAAGAAGGATTAATTCCTTGTGATATCACAACTCCTTTTCTTGAAGATAAGACTGGCCTTGTTACAGTTGCATCTCCATTCACTCTACCTCTTCCCTGGAGTGGTTTTATAACAGAACCTCCTTGGACTTCATGATCATACTGTTGCGATATGAATTCAAAACTTGCTATGTTATACCTTTCAAGCATACTGTGTAGTGATTGTGTAAGGTCTTCTAATGGAGAAAAATCTGGTTCTTCATGACATGTTTTAGTAAACTTTGTCTTCATGGGTCTTGATGGCAAACCATCATGCAAGAAATCCATATCAATATCCATTACATTCTTTCCTTGATATTCAACTATGCATTTTCTTGAGTTTGTGAACTCGCCTATTACAGTTGCTTCTACTCCTCTCCTCTTCATTAAGTTAGAGAAATCTTTCCATTTATCATTTGGAACTGCCAAAGTCATTCTTTCTTGTGACTCTGAAATCCATATCTCCCAAGGCTGTAACCCTGGATATTTTAGAGGAACATTATCCAAATGGATATAACATCCCCCAGACTCTCTGGCCATCTCAGCAACAGAACAAGATAAGCCGCCAGCACCATTGTCTGTTATGCTGTTATATAAGCCTAAATCTCTTGCTTCCTTTACAACAGCATCACTTAATTTTTTCTGTGTTATTGGATCTCCTATTTGGACTGCTGTTGCCGGGCTGCTTGCATCTATGGCTTCAGAAGAGAATGTTGCTCCATGAATCCCATCCTTACCAACCCTACCACCAATCATCATAACATAATCGCCAGGATTAGCATTCTTAAGATATGTTGCTCTGCCTGCGCTTTCTCTAGGGATTAATCCAAGTGTCCCTACAAATACCAATGGTTTCCCTTTGAATCTTTCATCAAAATAAGCAAATCCTTGTGGTGTAGGAATCCCAGAGCAATTCCCACCAACATTAACACCATTTATTACACCATCCATAATCCTTCTTGGAGAGAGCATTTTCTGGCTTTTATTTTCTCCTTTGTAAAGCGGTTTTTCATCTTTAGGATTTGCAAAACAAAATCCATATCTATTAATAATTGGCTTAGCCCCAAGTCCAAACCCAATAGCATCCCTATTAACCCCGACAATACCTGTAACAGCACCTCCAAATGGATCTAATGTAGATGGGCTGTTATGCGTCTCTACTTTATCTGTTATTAAATACTTCTCATCAAAAATAATTGCTCCAGAATTATCTGTAAAAACAGAAACACACAAATCTTTATTACCCCTTTCTTTCCTTATAAGATTTGTAGCTCCTTTAATAAATTGTCTATAAAGCCCTTCAGTAAATTCATCAATGGGGTCTGCAAAAATAGTATGTTTGCAATGTTCGCTCCATGTTTGAGCAATTGATTCTAACTCAACATCGGTGGGATTTCTACCTTGTTTTTCAAAATAGGTCTTTATTGTTTTCATATAGTTAAGGTCTAATGCTAATGGTCCTCTTCTAGGACCATCAGTATTTGCTATACCTTGTTTTCCAATTTTAATAAGCTCTTCATCACTTGCATTTATTATATCGATAAGATCAGCAGAATGCCTTTCAGAGATTATTACACGTGGGATAATTACATCCATTCCCCCCTTTGATACAAATTCGTCATAGCTTTTAATATGTATTCTCTGGATTAATGGATTTGCTAAAGATTCTCCAATCTGTTGTGCATCTTTTCTAGTAAGATCGCCTGAAAGTAACATAAGCTGAGATGAATAAACTGTCTGTTCATCAAAATTCCTTTTAAGAAGGTCTGAAACAGCCCCTTCAGCAGTATTTCCGACATTATCAGTTACTCCAGGTAAAAAACCAATTTCAACAGCATAATCAAATTTAATTTTAGAAGAACCTCCAACTTTCCCATCCTGAAAAACAGGATTAGATAGTATAGACTGGATTTTATCTAAATCTTCTCTGCCAAAATTTCCATCTAAAGTATAAACATCAACTAGTTTAACATCATTAATTTTACCAGCAAAACCTACAGAATTCAGCTCATGCTTTCTTACTTTCGATCTAGTATCTGGTATTCGTGGTATGACCTCTATCCTGACAGACATCAAAGTCTAGTCTAATTGCTGATTTTTAAAGATATATGCCAAGATAATAGTTATTTTCTAGATATATAGATTTTTTAATAACATTTAATGTTAGGAATTAACACTCAGAAAAATACGCCCTAGCCGAGAAAGTCTAATTAGTTTTATTTACCTACTTAATCTCTTCCTAGCAAGGGCATAAGTTTAAAAGGTTTATTAATCTTTCGCTTAAGTATGATAGATAAAATATTCAAAACAAGATTGCCAGTAATAGGATACGTGCAACTAGCCGAACTTACAATAGATAATCTTAAACCTGCTACTGCAAAAGGCATACTAGATGCTATGCGTTTAGAGTATGGCGGAATAGATGGAATTGTTATTGAGAATTATGCAGAGCCGGAAATATCAGCATTAGCTGGTCATGAAAGCAAAAAGTATATGGAAAATATCTGTCTAAGGATTAATGAAGTAATCAACAAAAATACACCAATTGGTATTAATGTGCTTCCTGCAGATTTAGTTGCTTCTATTGAATTAGCTAATAGATATAACTTAGATTTTGTGCATGCAGAGACTTATGCTGACAGTGCTAAGTCTAGAGAAACTGGCAATTTAATCCAAGTAGACCTAGATCATGTATCTCAATTTAGAAAAAGATTAAGTCAGTACATTCCTATAATTGCCACTATAAAACCTTGGCATGTATATGATGTTTGTGGAGACGAAGATATAGAGAAATCAGCATTAAGATCTGTAGAATATGGGGCTAATGCACTGATTATCGTTGGTAAAGATGGTAGCCCACCGGAAGTAAATGATATAAAAAAGGTTAAATCATCAGTCCAAGTTCCAGTTGGCGCAGGCAGTGGTATAAATGACAAGACTATTGAAGATTATCTTGGAGTAGCTGATTTCTTTTTAGTTTCTGGTTTCTTTAAGCACGATGGAATCAAATCAAACCCCGTTGATGAAGAAAGAGTAAAGCAACTTATGAAAGTCATACATAGGTTGAGAAGATGAAAAAAATTATAATAGGTGTTATGGGACCTGGAAGTGATGCAACTAATAAAGATATTAAGAATGCTTACACAATTGGTTCATTAATAGCTAAAAATGGTTGGATAGTTCTCTCAGGCGGTATGAATCATGGAGTTATGGACGCTGTCAATAAAGGTGCTAAAGAAAATAATGGTTTAACATTAGGTATTCTTCCAACAGATGATAAGACTAAGTATTCTAAATGGCTAGATATACAGGTTATAACAAACCTACGTAGTGGAAGAAACTATATCAATGTTCTGTCAAGCGATGTTGTAATTGCATGTGGCATTAGCGCTGGAACTACCTCAGAAATAGCACTTGCCATACAAGCTGGAAAACAAATAATACTTCTCAATGATAATGAAGACAGTAAAGTATTTTTCAAGAAGCTAGCAGAGAAACAAATCCACATAGTTAAAGACCCTGAAGAAGCAATTATGATAACCAAAAAGATCTTGTCTAAGGAGCAAGAGATATAATATAGAATATGAAAATCGCAAAGAACGGACAAAGCTTCCAGATAAGCTTGCCAAAGGCAATAGTCTTAAGCAAGGGCTGGAGAGCTGGAGACAAGCTTAAGCTTGTTATTAATCAGAAATACAAATATATATAAACAAAAGAAGTAGCTAAGGTCAAATGCTAGGCAATAAAACGAAACTAACAATATTTCTGATTTTTATAATATTATTATCATCTGCGCTTGCTGCGCAAGGTTTCTATTCAAGAAAACTAATTGTTTGGCCTGGTGGAGATGGTGGTACTGCAAAGACACACAGCTGTTGCACATATGATGCTAAAGGAGTGGCTAATTGCTCTTTCACTACATCTGAATATTGTACTCAAATTGGCGGATATATAGGTTGTGAACTTAAGTCTAATAACACTAATCCTACACAAGAAGCTAGTATATCTTTAAAAAATTATAATACAGAGGCTACTACAACTATCCCACCAAGCTTAACACCAACTAAGAACTACCCTAGATATTCTCCAAATAAACAGACTGACCCATTTATTATAAAATTAATGGCAGATATAAGAGCTAGTGGTATTGGGGATAGAAAACGTGATGACAAACCAATATCTGTAGATGGAACCGGCACATATGTATGTCATAATTTTGTTGATGACCTTCAACAATATCTGGTTCATGAAGCTGTGGATAATGATAGTAAGCCTTATGATACTACATTTACAGCTGAACTTATATATTACGCTGGTAGACCACCCCTGGAAGGACATGCTTATGTTGATATTCATAAAAATGGAAAGGTACTATTTATAGAGGCTCAGTCTGGTGGAACTAACGAAGAGATAATATTTGCAGAATTAGATGTTAATATTGATGGGGTTATAACTGCTCATAATAATCAACAGTTCTTTATAGATCCTCGAGAGATTACAGAACGTAAAGGTCCCAGTTCTGATTTTGCAACGCAGATAAATATATATGATTCAAAGGCAGCAGCAAAAGCTTATGGTGTACTCATGGAATTCGAACCTTAATCACTGAGTGGTTGGCTACATCAATTATACTATGCTAATAGCCACAACAATTATTATTATTGCTTCTACAACTTCATCAACTAGCTCTACATCATAAATTGTAGGCTCCTAGAAATGGATTTTGTTTATATTATTTGTAGGTCAGAATGTCGAAATTACTCAAACATCCACTTAGAATGGCCAAATTGTATAAGCAAATCTATGTTCAGGCTGTTTAGCTCTAGAGGAATGTCGCAGGCTCCATAGCAGGAGTTTAACCAGATTAATATGTTTGCATTTGTGTTCTTATTTAGATAGCTGGCTATTTCAGTTGCTCTTGACTTCAATCCATCTGGCAGTTGCAGAACCACATTCTTTGCGTTAGCCTTTTTTATTTCATCTGCTGCTCTTTCAAGCTCTAGATCGTAATCCATGAATAAATTGTTATGATAAGAGTTTATAAAGCTAATTAGTGAACGAAATATGACCACAATGTCTGATTTTTTCTTCTAAACCAAGAACATCATAACC